>JBKDZY010000716.1:0-2616 GCA_047971765.1 Hyphomicrobiaceae bacterium
ATCGTCTGGGGTTTGATGTGGCTCGAAAACGAGCCTGGCTATCTCCTTGATGCCTGCCGTGTCCCATGCGGAGACCCTGCCAGGGCGCCGCGCGCAGCCAATCAGGCGGGCCGCAATCAACGGGACTGGATACCTGCAACAGGCATCGTTCGTTGATGATCCGGGCGTCTGGGTCACGCAATGCCCTGGCCATCAACGATCGACAAATTCATGATCGGGACGAACCAGAACCGTTGTTCAGTCCGTCCCGCGCAACCGTATATGTTGTTGCTGATTGGCAGTGTCAAGGTGAGAGTGCCAACGAAGGTGTCCAGCATCGAGCCTGCGGGCATCCATGACGTTGTGTTTTTCTGAATTTTATTGTTTTATTTCAATTGAATAAAGTATTTTTTGTTGTTTTCGCTGCCGGGCAGTGGCGCCTTCTGAACCGGCCGCCTGGGTTAACGAGAGGCGCCTGCACCGACATTGGGCGCTCGGGAGTATCCTACCCGTTTGCCTCACGAACATGGTAGCGGCCCGCGACGTGGAAGCCTTCCGACTGATAGAGCGTCAAGGCGGCAATGTTTTCTGCTTCGGCCTGCAGATAAAGGGCTCTGCAACCCTGCGCGGCAGCCACGACCTGGATGTGTTCGAGGATCAGTCTGGCTGCGCCGGTTCGGCTGCTGGATCTCGACGTTGCCATGCATTGGACCGACGCCAGAGGTCCGTCGATCACTGTCAAGCCACTGCCGATCACGGTGCCGTCACGCATACAGGACAGGAATATCCGTGGCCTCGGCACGCCTGCGATGATGCGAGGGGCCGCCGCCCTCCGGTTTTCGGTGATCCGGTCCAGATAGATGCCAAGCCAGGATGAGGTCGGGTCGTCATCGAGCCTGATCGTCAGGTTCGGCGGATCTGCCATCTTGCCCGCGGGAAGCAGCTCAATCGGTTTGACCATGGTGACGTGCTCGCCGGAACGGCGCCAGCCTCTGGCTGCCAGGAGGCCGTCAAGGCCTGGCGGTTGATCCACCTCGGTCATGGTGAAGCGAGCGGCAACACCCCTTGCGCGATAGAAATCTTCTACCGCTGCCAGGGACCGTTCGGGATCGCCGCCTGAATATCGCAGCGCCGAAACCGTATTGGCCCGGGTCGAGCCGCCGGAGGAACAGCGGGCCAGCCAGCCGTCGATGGCCTCGGATTCGAGCGCGGGCCAGCTTCGGACGGCGGCCTGCTCAATGTCCGCCAGAGTGGGCATGTCGGCCGCGCCTGCGGCATCCCGGATCATGGTTCATCTGCATCCAATGTCTCGACCTGCACTCAACTGGCCGATGTCGTTGTGTTTTTTGCCTCGGCCTGCGGCTCGGGCCCCAATGAGCAGTCCCTGTGCGTCAACCCTTTTCGCGCATCATACGTGCCTTGGTGCGTTGCCATTCCCGCTTCTTGATGTCTTCGCGTTTGTCGTGAAACTTCTTGCCTTGGGCCAGGGCGAGCTTCAGCTTGGCGCGCCCGCGCTCGTTGAAATAGATCTCCAGGGGGACCATGGTCATGCCCTGTCGTTCCACCGCGATCCGTAGCTTGTGGATTTCGCGTGCCTTCAACAGCAACTGTCGTGGCCGCCGGGGGTTGTGCTGGAAGAACTCGCCGGCATTGCGGTATTCAGGGATGTAGGCGTTGATCAGCATGATGCCGCCTCCTTCGGCGGAGGCATAGCTCTCGGTGATGTTCGCCTGGCCCGCACGCAGCGACTTGACTTCCGTGCCCGTGAGCGCAATCCCCGCTTCCCAGGTATCCTCGACACGGTATTCGAACCGTGCCCGTCTGTTCTCCGCGGCGATTTGGTGGTTACTTGTACCCTTGGCCACGATCATATCCTCGCGAGACAATTGCTGTTTCGACCCCGGCGCACGTTGTAGCGGGAAATTCGGTGCGGACAACAGGCCGTATGGCCAGGCCCTCCTCTGCTCCGTTCCCGCGCACTGAGCGCTGTCAATGATGCCAGAACTTCTACAGGACCAAGACACATGTCTCTTGACGCTGCCGCCATCAAGACCCTGGAAGCCGTGACCACGGCAACAATCACGACAATTCTGCTTAAAAAAGGCCTTCGTAACGTCTGGATGCGTGGCACGCGCCCGCTTCGGGGCGGCGGGCCCCGAAAGGTGGGCAAGGCCTTCACCTTGCGCTTCGTGCCGGCGCGCGAGGACCTGGCGACGCCGGAATCGTGGTCGTCCCCCACCTCGACGCGCGCCTGCATCGAGGCGATGCCGGAAGGTGTCATCGCCGTTGCCGATGCCATGGGCGTCACGGATGCCGGCATCTTCGGCGACATCCTGTGCGCGCGCATGGTGAAGCGCAATGTCGCGGGGTTGGTGACGGACGGGGTGGTTCGTGACCTTGCTGGCGTCAATTGTACGGGGTTGCCGGTCTGGTGTCAGGGTGGGGCGGCTCCGCCGTCCGTTGCGGGACTGACGTTCGTTGCCTGGCAACAGCCGATTGCCTGCGGCGGCGTGGCTGTGTTCCCAGACGACATCATTGTTGCCGATGACGATGGTGCCGTCGTTATTCCGCAGGCTCTTCTGGACGATGTTCTGGCTGCGGCCCCCGAACAGGAGCGGATGGAGGGCTGGATCATGG
>JBKDZY010000717.1:0-1545 GCA_047971765.1 Hyphomicrobiaceae bacterium
CTTCTCCTCAGGCGCGCGGTCATGGGCCTTTCAGCCAGTGCATAAACCAGACATCCGAACAGCACACTGGCGACGAGGCATCCCACCGCCACGACATCGACATCCCAGCCCGCCAGGAACCGACTTGAAACCTTATAATACGCGGGAATGGTGATCATCTGCACGAGGTAGATGCTATAGGAAGCATCTCTCAGATAGCGAGCGACGGTATTCTCGACCTGTTGAGAACAGGCAAGCCCCAATACATCCATGTGCCCTGCCCGTATGATGGAGAGGTCTCTATGATGTGAAACATGACAACATTAATGCCGGCAAATGCGCGCAATATCTGGATATTATTCAACATTTCAATAACGCCCCCCTCCAGCAGCAAGCTGCCGGCACACATTCCGGCGCCTCAGCGTCGGCGCGGACGACAGCATGGAGACACCCGTCCCCAACGCCCGACTTCCCGATCGAAGGCGGGCGCGGGGTCATTCCCACTCGATGGTGCCGGGAGGCTTGGAGGTGACGTCGTAGACGACGCGGTTGATGCCGTTGACCTCGTTGACGATGCGGGTGGCGATACGGCCGATCACGTCATGGGGAAACTGGTAGAAGTCGGCAGTCATGCCGTCGGTCGAGGTCACCGCGCGCAAGGCGCAGACGTGATCGTAGGTGCGCGCGTCGCCCATGACGCCAACCGTGCGGACCGGCAGCAGCACGGCGAACGCCTGCCAGATCTCATCGTAGAGACCGGCCTTCCTGATCTCGTCGAGATAGATGGCGTCGGCCTTGCGCAGGATGTCCATCTTCTCGACCGTTACCTCACCGGGGCATCGGATGGCCAGGCCAGGCCCGGGAAAGGGGTGCCGGCCCACGAAGGCATCCGGCAGGCCGAGTTCGCGGCCAAGCTCGCGGACTTCATCCTTGAACAGCTCGCGCAGCGGCTCGACCAGCTTCAGGTTCATGCGTTCCGGAAGCCCGCCAACGTTGTGGTGCGACTTGATCGTCACCGACGGCCCGCCGGTGAACGACACACTCTCGATGACATCGGGATAAAGTGTGCCCTGGACCAGATATTCAGCGCCGCCGATCTTGCGGGATTCGGCCTCGAAAACCTCGATGAACAGACGCCCGATCGTCTTGCGCTTCTGCTCGGGATCGACGACGCCATGCAATTCGCCCAGGAACTGCTGCGACGCATCGACATGGATCAGCGGAATATTGTAGGTGCCGCGGAACAGGTTCACGACTTCCTCGGCCTCGTTCATGCGCATGAGGCCGTGGTCCACGAAAATGCAGGTGAGCTGATCACCGATGGCTTCATGCACGAGGACGGCGGCGACAGCACTATCCACGCCACCTGACAGCCCGCAGATGACCTTCGACGAACCGACCTGGGCGCGGATCTTCTCGACCTCGGCGGTGCGGAAATGGTGCATGGACCAATCGCCGGGGAGACCAACGATGCGGCGCACGAAATTGCGGATCAGGGCCGAGCCCTGCGGGGTGTGCACCACTTCGGGGTGGAACTGAACGGCAAAATGCTTGCCCTCGGCGTCC
>JBKDZY010000718.1:0-1610 GCA_047971765.1 Hyphomicrobiaceae bacterium
AGCCCCGGCATGCCTCTTGCCGATGTGGACACGCCCGCCCTGCTCATCGATCTCGATGCCTTCGAGCGCAACCTGCAGCGCATGGCGGATGCCGTTAGGAAAGCCGGCGTTCGCCTTCGTCCGCACGCCAAGACCCATAAATCCCCGATTATCGGGCGCAAGCAGATGGCATTGGGGGCGGTTGGGCTATGCTGCCAGAAGGTCTCGGAAGCCGAGGCGATGGTGGAAGGCGGCATTCCGGATGTCTTCATCTCGAACGAGGTGGTCGGCCGGCGGAAACTCGACCGGCTCGCCGCGCTGGCGCATCAGGCGCGCGTGATGGTGGCAGTGGACAGCCCGGCCTCCATCGAGGCGCTTGGAGCCGCGGCCACCCGCGCCGGCGTCACGATCGACACCCTTGTCGAGATCGATGTCGGCGCCAACCGCTGTGGCGTTTCGCCCGGGGCGCCGGCGGTGTCGCTTGCCGAGCAGGTGGCGCGGACGCAGGGTCTCAACTTCACCGGCCTGCAGTCCTACCACGGGCGCGCGCAGCACCTCAGATCACTCGAAGAGCGCAAATCCGCCATCTCCAGCGCCATCGACATGACAGCCGACACCGTGGCCAGATTGGCGGCTGTCGGGCTCGAATGCGCGGTGGTCGGGGGAGCCGGGACCGGAACGTTCGAGCTCGAGGCCGCAAGTGGCGTCTATAACGAACTGCAGGCTGGCTCCTATGTCTTCATGGATGCCGACTACGCGCGCAACCTGAAGGGCGACGGCACGCGCTTCGATACGTTCGAGCACGCGCTGTTCGTCTCTGCGACGGTGATGAGCACGCCAGTGAGCGAGCGCGCCGTGGTCGATGCGGGCCTCAAGACCTTCACCTTCGAATCCGGAATGCCCGAAGTGCTCGGGATCGCAGGCGCGCTCTACGAGCGCCCGTCAGACGAGCATTGAGGCCTCAACCTCGCGGCCTGCAACGAGCGACCCGCGCTTGGCGACAAGGTGCTGCTGATCCCGCCGCACTGTGACCCGACGGTGAACCTGCATGACTGGTACATCGGCATTCGCGGCATGGGAAGTGACGACGCGCGGGTGGAGTGCATCTGGCCGGTGGCCGCGCGCGGCGCCGTGTTCTGAGTTGCGAGCGAGCGCGGCACCGGGCCCCCTGGGATGTCGCGGCCTTGCGGGATCGAGACCAATTCCGGGGGCACTGGCCCCTCCCCGGCTCCTGTGCCGGGCGACGATCAGCTCCGGTAATGGGAATATTGGCCCTTGGGGCGGAACTGCTCGAGGTAGGACGGCACCACCGAACTGATGGCGTGGGGACCGTCGATGCCGAAGGCCGTCAGCGTTCGCCCCTCCGTCACCGCAGCTTCACTGACCACATTGTCGGTCTTGAGCAACCGTACCTGGTCGCTGGTCAGCGGCCGCATGCCGGAGGGCAGGATCGCCATGATGCCGGCAATCAAGGACGCTCTGCCGAATGGCAGCGTAATGTAGCCGCGCTCGCGCCCACACTATTCCTGCGTGCGGTCCATGAGCTGGCGGAACGTCAGCACTTCGGGACCGCCAAGTTCGTAGATGGTGCGCCGTGTCGGCTGGCCCTCCGCGGCTGCCTTCGCCGCTTC
>JBKDZY010000719.1:0-5126 GCA_047971765.1 Hyphomicrobiaceae bacterium
CGCCCTCTCGAGAAATGGGTCGAGCTGCTGCGCAAGGCTGGCGTACCTGCAGGCATCGTTGCCGACATTGCGGAAGCGTTCGACAGCGAGCAGGTCCGTGCCCGGCACGCCGTCCGCGAGGTCAAACATGCCGAGATCGGTCACTACCGTGTCCTGAAGACTCCTGCACGCCTGCATGATACCGAGCCACTCGGGCCTGAGGGCGGCCCCGTCCTCGGCCAACACACACGCGAGATCCTCGGTCGTCTGGGAGGCCTCACCGAAGCGCAGATCAATGCCTTGATTTCGTCGGGCGCTGCCAGATAGTCACCACTATTCCGAACGAGACGCACCAGCATTCTGATTGCAGCAGAAGGACGACACGAATGACGGATCATTTTCCAGAAGGTTGGCGCACGAGCAGCCCCCGGTATCCCGATCCAGCCATCGTCGCACTCGATCCGCGCTTCGAGAAATACTGGGTCAAGCTCTCCGCCATCGACCGCATTGCCACCGGATGCCGGTGGGCCGAAGGTCCGGTCTGGTTCGGCGATGGTCGCTACCTGTTGTGGAGCGACATCCCGAACCGGCGCATCATGAAATGGGAAGAGGAGACCGGTGCCGTTTCCGTTTTCCGGAAGCCCTCCAACTGGGCCAACGGCAACACGCGCGACCGGCAGGGCCGCCTCGTGACCTGCGAGCACGCCCGCCGCGTGACTCGCACCGAATACGACGGCTCGATCACCGTTCTGATGGACAACTACGAAGGCAGGCGCCTCAACTCCCCGAACGATGTCGTCGTCAGGTCCGATGGCAGCATCTGGTTCACGGATCCACCGTTCGGCATCCTCGGCTACTACGAGGGCGAGAAAGCCGAAGCCGAATTGCCACAAGCCGTGTATCGCATCGATCCGCAAACTGGATCTGCCACCATGCTGAGCGATGCCATACCCGGGCCCAACGGACTGTGCTTCTCGCCTGACGAGAAACTTCTTTATGTGGTCGAGTCGCGCGCCGAGCCCAATCGACTGATCTCCGTCTGGGATGTGTCTCCGGATGGGACGAAGATCTCGAACCGTCGCGTGCACATTGATGCAGGGCCCGGCACACCGGATGGCATGCGCTGCGACATTGACGGCAACTTGTGGTGCGGCTGGGGAATGGGAACGCCTGAGCTGGATGGCGTTCGTGTTTTCGCTCCCGACGCAACAGCCATTGGTCACATCCATCTTCCCGAACGCTGCGCGAACGTCTGCTTCGGCGGCTTGAAGCGCAACCGGCTTTTCATGGCTGCCTCGACATCCGTTTATGCTCTCTACGTGCAAACACAGGGCGTAGCTGGCGGCTAATGACCTGTAATCATAGTTGAACGCACTCATCCGCCAAAAGATGGATTTCACGATTGTCGCCGGCGGGCACGTTGGTTAATTTACAGCTTCATCGCACCGCTGGGGGGCACCCTGGGGCAAACGTGAGATAGACAAAAAGAACATCGTCACACCGCCCTGGATCAACGGAAGAGGTACACGGCAATAGCGCAAGAATTCGAGAATTTGTCGGGCGGTGCGTGCACTGGGTTGACCGTCGCACAAGACGCCCGTGAAGTTCATTTTGCCGTGTACTCACGCATCAGTGTGCGCGTGTGTCGCGGCATCCCATCAACGGCTTCCACGCCCAATGAGTGATCAGGCATGACGGCTTTTGTCCATCACCGCATGGACATGTCACGACGCAGGCACGATTTTCCGGGCCGGCGATGAGACCGCCGGGTGGCACTATGAATTTGGCTAGAAATTCAATTTCCAATTTTTCCATATTCATCGCTGATGCAGTCCGGTAAGCGAAGACTGCAGTGCACGTATTTTCAGTCACCCGCTGCGCATGAAGTGTGACAACTTTTGCGCGCGATGAACCGGAGCCTTGCCAACTCGACTCGGGGGACGAGGGAGCGGTTGGCAAGGCTCCGGTAGTCAGGCAATAGCTCTTGCAGCCAGGCCGGTTACCGGCGCATTGATGTGGCATGCAAAGGAGCCGGCCATGAAAATTACTTCAATCCGCGACGCGGTTGCGCCCATCCCGTCACCGATGCGCAATGCTGCCATTTCCTTCGACAAGATGACCATTTCCGTCGTCGCCGTCGAAACCGATGTCATGCGCGATGGCAGGCCGGTGATCGGCTACGGCTTCTGCTCCAATGGCCGGTACGCACAGTCCGGAATCGTTCGCGAGCGTCTGGCACCACGCATTCTCGAGGCCGATCCCGCATCATTGATCGACGAGGAGAATGCGAACCTGTCACCAGGGAACATCTGGCGCACGATGTTGTCGAACGAGAAGCCTGGCGGGCACGGTGATCGTGCGGTTGCAGCCGGTGCCATCGACATGGCGGTCTGGGACGCAACCGCGAAAATTGCGCACATGCCCCTATGGCAACTCCTGTCCGATCGCTTCAACGGCGGCAATTTCGACACCAGGATTCTCGTCTATTCCGGCGGCGGCTACTACTATCCCGGCAAGGAAAAACAGGGCCTCCAGGACGAGATGAAGGCCTGCCGCGACCTCGGCTATCGCTTGCTGAAAATGAAAGTCGGCGGCGTGCCCTTGTCCGACGACATGAAGCGTATCGAGTGGGCGCTCGAGATCGCTGGTGCCGGAGACTGCCTCGCCGTCGATGCCAACGGGCGGCTGTCGCTTGGCGACGCCCTGGCCTACGCCAAGGCCATGGAGCCCTACAAGCTCACGTGGTTCGAGGAACCCGTCGACCCGCTGGACTACATGGCGCACGCGGTACTGGCCGAGGAAAGCACCATTCCCCTGGCGACCGGCGAAAACCTGTTTTCCGTCCAGGACTTCAGGAACCTGTTCCGCCACGGCGGTTTGCGCACACATATGGATTGGCCGCAGCCCGATCCATCACTGTGCTATGGACTGACGGAAACATTGAGAATTCTCGCTTTGGGCGAGGAGATGGGATGGTCCCGCCGCCGTTTCGTGCCGCACGGTGGCCACCAGCTTGGCCTCAACATGGCCGCCGGCCTGCAATTGGGCGGCACGGAAAGCTATCCCGGCGTGTTCCAGCCCTATGGCGGCTTCGCCGACAATATCCCCGTTGTCGACGGCTACACGCAGCCGCATCAGACCCCCGGCATCGGCATGGAATTGCGCAGCAGCCTTTTCGACGACATGCGCAAGCGCCTGTCCCTGGCCTGACCCACGTCTTTCCGGACTTCAAGCTGTTCGAACCGTTGGCCTTGGACAGGATCGCGGCCATTTCGGCCGAACCACACTGCGAACATTGCACAATGATGATCGCCAAGCCTACCATTGCCGCCAAATTCAACCGGAGGATCGCTCAATGGGCAAGGAAAGCTATATTTTTGCCGCTGTCGCAGGCTATGTCGGCCGGCCTGAAGCAGAAGGAAAGGTTGGCGTATTCCGCCGCCCGGTCAAGGGTGGCGACTGGCAGCAGGTCCTGACCGCCCCGGAAACGCACACTGTGATGGTGCACCCGGCCAATGCCGATATCGTTCTCGCTGGCACCACGGATGGCGTCTGGATTTCCGAGGACCATGGCGCGAGCTTCAAGCGCGCGGATTTTCCCGACACCATCCAGATCTGGTCGTTCCTCATCGACAGGCGCGATCCCAAGCGCATAATTGCCGGCGCGTCCCCGGTGAATTTCTACGAGAGCCGGGACATGGGCCGGAGCTGGAAGGCATTGCCGGACAGTGGCATCAAGGAGCGCGAGAAATGCGCATTCCGCCATCGGGCCATGCGCATGGTGCAGCACCCGACGCGGCCTGATGAGATCTTTGCAGCCCTTGAGGTCAACGGCGTCGTCCGTTCAAAGGATTTCGGCCAGACCTGGAGCGACTGCAGCGAACACCTGATCGAGCTTTCGAAACTCCCGCATCTGAAGAGCCAGATCCTCACGAAAAACGACGCGGAGGGAATGCTCGACGGTCACGCCATCGACATCAGCCCCGCCGATCCGGATGGCGTTGTCCTGGCGTGCCGGATGGGGCTCTTCCGCTCGCGTGACGAAGGCAAGTCATGGCGGGACATGGAAATGAAGAATTTCTCCCCCGTCACCTATGGCCGCGACATCAAGGTCTCGCCACAGGACCCCAACGTCGTCTATTGCGCACTCTCTGTCTCCGCCGCGAGCCATGACGGCCTGCTGCTGAAATCGACGGACGCCGGCAGATCCTGGAAACGGTTCGACAAGGTCCAGGTGCACGGCACGGTGATGTCCATCGGGCTCAACGCCGGCAATCCGGACGAGATCTATCTCGGCGCGCGCTACAAGGGTGAAGTGTTCGCAACACAGGATGGCGGCAAGACCTGGAACGCCATGCACATCCCCGGCCCGATCAAGGACATCTATTGCGTGACAAGCGGTTGACCGCGAGGGACGCGGCGACAAACGAGAAACCGGCCGCGCCCTTGGGACGCGGCCGGCCACTCTTCCCGATAATCGAGGCACCACAGTGCCCCGATCCGGTTATCACCTCCGATGATCGCGGTGATCGCGCTGGTCGTGGCGACGCGGCGGCCCACGGTCGCGATGATCGCGGCGGTCACGATGAGGGCTGTTCCACTTGTTCCAGCCTGCCGGTCCGCCCCAGCCGTGACCACGGCGCATCTGGTAGCCGCACCAGTACCAGCCGGGTCCGTGCCATCCATCCCAGTACCAGCAATATTGACGTTTCTTGTAGTAGTATTGGACGGTATCCACCGGCAGTTTTTCGGCGGCGGCAGCAGTCGCGGAAGGCGACACGGGCGCTGCAGAGGCACCCGAGCAGAAGAAACCGACACCAGCGAACGCGAGTGCCGCCACTGTAGCCTTGAGGGACATATGTTGTTCTCCAAAGAAAAAAGTGCCAGTCATTGACCAAGCCACCATGCAGCGGGTCATCTCGCCAGCACTGGCTAGACCATGACTCCGAATCTCATGAATGGAGCATGAATGCCACGCGCATCTGTTCCAATCATGACGAAAGCGACGACGCCCGATGCCCGAGCTCCCCGAAGTCGAAACCGTTTGCCGCGGACTGGACCCCGTGCTTGCCGGAGCACAGATCGCACGCGTCATCCAGCGCCGCCCGGACCTGCGCTTCCCTTTGCCGGAACGTTTCGCAGAACGT
>JBKDZY010000720.1:0-6575 GCA_047971765.1 Hyphomicrobiaceae bacterium
CGATGATGCGTTCCTCTAGTTCGAGCTATGGCTCGGCGAAGCAGCCAAGACCGAGCTTAAAGATCCCAACGCCAGGGCCCTTTCCACCGTCGACTGCGATGGCCTGCCCAACGTCCGCATGGTCCTGCTGAAGGGCGTCGTCGGGCCGGACGCGGGCACCGACCGGGGGTTTGTAGTCTACACCAACCTGGAAAGCTCCAAGGGACGAGAACTGGCATCCGCCGGCTAGGCGGCCTTGTGCTTCCACTGGAAGAGTTTGAGACGTCAGGTGCGCGTTCGCGGCATCGTCTCCCAGGTCACGGACGCGGAAGCGGACGCCTATTTCGCCTCGCGCGCAAGGGGCTCCCGCCTTGGCGCCTGGGCTTCCGCACAATCAACGCCGCTTGAGAGCCGGTTCGCTCTGGAGAAGGCGGTTGCCACCTACACGGCGCGCTATCCAATCGGCGAAATCCCGCGACCGCCCCATTGGTCGGGGTTCCGCATCACGCCAGTGGAGATCGAGCTGTGGCATGACCGCCCGTTCCGCCTGCATGACCGCGTGCGCTTCCGCAGAAAGACGCCCACCGAAAGCTGGACCCGCACGCGCCTCTACCCTTGAGCAGCACCCCGTCGAGGCACGGACCTGTGGCGTTCGTGTCTCGACAGTAAAGTTCGCTTTCAAAGCCCGCCAGGAGGATCGAGCGAACTTCAGATCCGCCGCACGAGTTGGAATTGCGGTTGCCGGCTCAAGCCAGCCGAGGGCTATACTGAGCGGGCTGCCAACACCTCGACCGGATGTCCCACATGAGCACCGAACGCAAACTCGACCCCGTGACGCTTGAGATCGTTTGGACGCGCATCATCTCGGCCGTTGACGAAGCCGCCAAGGTCATTGTCCGCACGTCGTTCTCGACACTTTCCAACGAGGCCAATGATTTCGCCTGCGTCCTGACCGATGCCAACGGACATTCGCTGGCGCAGAACTCGGGCTCCATTCCATCGTTCATCGGAACCCTGCCGGCAACCGTGCGTCATTTCCTGTCGCGCCTCGGCCCCGGCCGCATGAAACCGGGCGACATCCTGATCACCAACAATCCCTGGGATGCAACCGGCCATCTCAATGACGTCACGCTCGTGAAACCCATCTTCAGGCAGGGCAGGCTTGTTGCGTTCGCCGCCTCCACATCTCATGTCCCCGACATTGGCGGCCGCGTCCGCTCGGTCGAACCGCGTGAGGTCTACGAGGAAGGCTTCCACATCCCCCTCATGCATTTCCTCCGGGAGGGCGAGCCGGACGAGACCTTGATCAAGCTGCTGCGGACCAACGTGCGTACACCCGACCAGACCATGGGCGACATCTGGGCCCAGGCCAGTGCGCTGTCCGTCATGGAAGACCGCCTGCTGGCGACGATGGACGATTATACGCTGGATCACCTCCAGGACTTCGCCACCGACTTGTTCGACCGCTCCGAAGCCGCCATGAGGGCCGCAATCGCCGCCGTGCCATCCGGAACCTACCGCTACGCCATGAAGACCGATGGTCTCGACGATCCCTTCGAGTTCCACGTCGCCGTCACCATCGACGGCAACTCGGCGACATTCGATTATGCGGGCACCTCGGCACAGCAACCACGCGCCATCAATTGTGTCTGGGCCTACACCTTCGCCATGACGGCCTACGCCCTGAAGTGCGCCCTGCTGCCAAACCTGCCGAACAACGAGGGCGTGTTGCGCGCCATTCGCGTCGAAGCACCGGAAGGCTCGCTGCTCAACCCGAAGCATCCCGTATCCGTTGGCGGCCGGTCTGCCACGGGCCATTACGTCCCCGCCGTCATTTTTGGGGCACTGCACCAGGCCATTCCCGAAATGGTCATGGCGCCACCCGGTTCCCCACTGTGGATCCTGACGCTTGCCGGCCTCGACACCCACGAGAAGCCGTTTGCCACCGTCTTGTTCTACAATGGCGGGCTCGGCGGACGCGCGGCCGGGGATGGCGTGAGCGTCCTGTCCTGGCCATCGAACATTTCATCGACCCCGGTTGAAGTGGCGGAACACACGGGCCGCCTGTTTTTCCACGAGAAGCGGCTGACGCCGGGCTCGGGCGGCAACGGCCGCCATCGCGGCGGCCTGGGCCAGACCATCGAGATCGAGAGCCTGTCTGAGCGCGAAATGTCGGCCTGGTTCGTGACCGAGCGCACGCGCTTTGGCGCTCCGGGCCTTGGCGGCGGCGAGAAAGGGGCCGCGGGCCGCGTTGCGGTCAACGGTCAGGATATCGACTCCCGGCGGATGCATCTCGTGAAGCATGGCGACCGCATCACCATCGAGACGCCGGGCGGCGGCGGTTACGGAAAGCCATCCGAACGGGCTTCAAGCCTGATCGAGCGCGACCGGCAGATGGGCTACGTTCGCGAATAGGCGCCGCCCCCGCAGTGCGCCAAGCCGCAAGTTGATACGGCACGTGAGCGGAAACACGCAGGCCGCGACTGCGGCACAGGCAGTGCGCGCCGCCGCCACGGAAAGCCCTGCCGCGCGGTCTCGCCCGTCAACCGCGCAACTTCGCCCTCTGGAACAGGTGCCAGGGATCGGGGAATTCGCCAACTGGCACCTCGATCAAGGCCGGTTCGCCGGATTTCAAAGCCTCCGACATCTGGACCGTGAGTTTTGCCGGACTGTCGGCGCGCGTGGCGCGAATGCCAAAACTGTCGCCAAGCTTCACGAAATCCGGGTTTTTCAGATCACTCGCAATCACGCGCCCATCGTAGTTGAGCTGCTGCATGCGCCGCACATTGCCGTAGGCGTTGTCGTTGAAGACCACCGACACCAGCGGAATGTTGTGCCGCACCGCCGTCGCCATTTCCTGCATGCCGAACATGAAACCGCCGTCTCCCGACAATGACACCACCGGGCGATCGCCCAGCGCCGCTTTCACGCCCAGCGCCGTCGGATAGCCCCAGCCAAGCGTGCCCTGGAAGCCGGAGGCGATATAGGTCCGCGGCGCATAGATGGGCATCATGACACGGCTGACGTAGCAGACCTGCGTCAACTCCTCGACAATAACGCCGTCATCAGGCAGCCCCTGGCGGATGGCGTCGATCCAGGCCTTCTGTGGCGCCAGAACCGCAAGCTCGCGCTCGACCTCGGCCTTGATCCCCCGCATTTCATCGACACGGCTGTCGCGCTTACCGAGATGCTTGCCGATGCGCGATAGAAGCGATGTCAGCGCCTCCTTTGCATCCGCAATCAGCTTGATATCGGGCGTCCTGATCCGCCCGGGCCGCGTCCCGTCTATGTCGAGATGGATGACTTTCATGGTCTTGTCGGTGCCCCAGTCCTGCTGCTGATGCAGACGGGTGCCAATGCCGAACAGCACATCGCAGTCCTTCCAGAGCCGATAGGCACCGGGCAGTCTCTGTGCCAGGTCGTGACGGGTATCGAGAATGCCCGCACCGGAACGGAAAGAGGCAACCGGCGCCTGCAGCATTTCAGCAAGCTGCTGCACCTCGCTCGCCGCTTCGATGGCCCCGCCGCCAACCCAGATCAGGGGGCGCTTCGCCCCGGCCAGAAGCCTGGCCGCAGCCTCGATGGCATCCTCGTCCAGCGGCGGCGTCTCGCGGGTGACAGGCTCGGCATCGAACGCCACCTCGGCGGATTGTTTCCACATGTCCCAGCCGCATTCGATCCCGACCGGTCCTGGTGCACCCGACATCAATTGCCGGAACGCCTCGCGCGCGGCCACGGGCGCGTCCTCGGGTCCCTTGATATGATGCGCCCACTTGGTGAGCGTCTTCATGATCCCGAGCTGGTCCGGCACCTCATGCAGATAACCGAGCCCCTTCCCGATCTTGTCCTCGAAGATCTGCCCGGAAATGGCGAGCACCGGCTGGCACAGCGATTGCGCCGTGGCGAGCGCCGTCGTCGTGTTGAGAAATCCAGGCCCCGGAACAACGCAATAGGCCTGCGGCTTGCCCGTCGCCAGTGTCGCCCCGAGAGCCATGTATGCCGATGCCTGCTCGTGACGCGCGTGAATGGGTGTGATCCCCTGCCCCGTGCGCACGAGAGCATCGAAGAAGTCGTCGTTCTGCACGCCCGGCAGGCAATAGAGGGTGTCGATGCCATGCACCTGCAGTGTCTTGATGACACTCTCGGCGGAATTGAGCGTTGCAAGGTTAGTGCCCGGCATGAAACGACCCTCCAGTTGCGCGCCACTCTCGAAAGTAAAGAGGTTGCCATGCCTGGAGGCCCATGACCAGCGCCTGACTCCGCCGAAATCCAGCCGCTGACCACCAACGAAAAGATGCAGGCGGCAGGGTCCGCACACCGGCACCCGCCGTGCACGATCTCCAATCCTGGGTGAAACGAAAGGGCCGCCCCCTCAACCGCTCATCGTCAACCCGCCGGAAACCGAAACGACCTGTCCGGTAATGAAGGCCGCATCCTCGCTTGCGAGAAACGTCACCATGCCGGCAAGATCATCGGGCTGCCCCAGCCGCTTCAACGGAATGGCTCTCTTCATGCCCTCGGCAGCCCGCGCGCCCTGCTCGCCGCCTCCCATGAACTGCTGCAGCAACGGCGTTTCAGTCGGCCCCGGACACACACAATTGACGGTCACGTTCGAGCGCGCCATTTCACGCGCCATGGTCTTCGTGAAAGCGATGATCCCGCCCTTGCATGCCGAATAGACTGCCTCCATCGACGATCCCACGCGCCCGGCATCCGACGCGATGTTGACCACGCGCCCCGCACGCCGCACCTGCATGCCTTTCAGCACGGCATGATGCAGATTGATCGGCCCCTTGAGATTGATGGCGATGATCTTCTCCCAATCTTCCGGTGTCGTATCGAGGAAGTAGGCGAACTTGTCCCATCCCGCATTGTTGACGAGAGCATCCGTCGACCCCTGCTTCGCCTCGAACGCGGCCACCGCAGCGGTGACGGCGCCAAGATCCGTGATATCGCAGGCATGGCCACTGGCTCCGTTGCCGATCTCGGCAGCAACCTTGTCGGCCGCCTCGCCCCTGAGGTCGAACACCCCGACCTTGGCGCCTTCCTCCGCCAGCCGCCTGCAGATCGCCGAGCCGATGCCACCAGCCCCGCCGGTGACGATGACTGCCTTGTCCTTGAGCCCACGCATGCCGTTCCTCCTGTGATCCATACCGACAGGGAACCAGAATTGCGCACCGCTGCCAACGCATGTCCAGTCGGCCCCACTGGGGCTTCCTTGCTGCTGTCAGGATCGGCACCCCCGGCGCCCTGTCAGTGAATGGAAAATGAACATGCCGTTCAGTATCGGTTCAATGCCGGAAGACTAGACTGCAATCACCCTGCAGAAACTCTTCCCCGGCGTGATTCAAAGGGGCTCCGCGTGCAGAGATGCGGAGCCCCTTTTACTTGTTGGTCTCGCGCAGCCAAATGCTGGCAGGCGTCCCATCCCGCCACTATAGTGGCGCGCCATGAGCACCGATCCTGAAAAAAAACGCCCCGCCGCCGTCAATTCCGTCCCCGATGGCGAGCCCGTCCCCATCGCCAAGGGAAGCCACGTCTATCTGATAGACGGCTCCGGCTATATTTTTCGCGCGTTCCATGCGCTCCCACCACTGACGCGCCCGTCCGACGGTCTTCCGGTCGGCGCCGTGCATGGCTTCTGCCAGATGCTGTGGAAGCTCATGCAGGAGACCCGGTCGGGACGCGGGCCAACACATATTGCCGTCATCTTCGATGCTGCGCGCGAGAACTACCGCAACGCCATCTATCCGGACTACAAGGCCAATCGCCCGCCCGCGCCGGAAGAGCTGGTGCCCCAGTTTCCGCTCATCCGCGATGCCGTCAAGGCCTTCAATGTCGCCTGCATCGAGCAGGAAGGCTTCGAGGCTGACGACCTCATCGCCACCTACACCAGGGAAGCCATTGCCAAGGGTGGCGAGGTCACCATCGTATCCTCCGACAAGGACTTGATGCAGCTTGTCAAGCCCGGTGTCGTGATGCTCGACACCATGAAGAACAAGTCGATCAGCCGCGAGGAAGTCATCGACAAGTTCGGCGTCGAGCCCGACAAGGTCGTCGATGTCCAGTCGCTTGCGGGCGACTCCGTGGACAATGTACCGGGCGTGCCGGGCATAGGCGTCAAGACCGCCGCCGATCTGATCAGGGAATATGGAGATCTCGACGCGCTGCTCGCCCGGGCCGGCGAAATCAAGCAGCCGAAACGCCGCGAACGGCTGATCGAGTTTGCCGAGCAGGCGCGCATCTCGCGTGAGCTGGTCCGCCTGAAGGACGATGTGCCGGTAGAGATCAGCGCCGATCGCTTTGGCCTGCACGATGTGACACCCGACCCGCTGCTGACCTTCATGCGGGAGATGGAGTTCAACACGTTGACGAAACGGGTGGCCGAAGCCCTCGATGTTCCCGCGCCCCCTCCCCTGCCCCAGTCCGTCGGCGACAGCGTGACCTCCAGCACCTCCAGGTCGCGCAAGGGCGCAGCCAAACCGGCAGACGGTGGCACCACCGCCCACGCCGCCCATGGCGAAGCGACCCCGGCCGATGTCGTCGCCTTTGCCCGCAGTGCGGCGAGCGAGCCGAAGGTCGATCCAGAGAGCTAC
>JBKDZY010000721.1:0-1584 GCA_047971765.1 Hyphomicrobiaceae bacterium
CTCAATGATCGCATCACCGTGCTGCGCTATCGCCAGTTCACGCGCAACCTGCTGCAACGCCAGGCCAGTCCCCTGCTGCCGGGAATATGGCAAGACGTGCAGCACAACTGGGCCCACGTCACGGGCCGCATCCGCTATTACGGCGGCGACTGGCTGCACTGGGCAGGCCGCGTCAGGGGATCGGTCACCGCCCTGCTGGCCGGCGCAGCAGGCTTCTTTATTGTCGCAGCATTGGGCGTCCTCGCGATCTCACGGCGCTTTCTGGCCAGCCCCTCGCCGGCGCCCGGATTCTTCCAGCGCGTCGCCAGGGCCACCTGGATGGTGCCGTTGCGCGCCCTCCCTCTCGCTGGATTGGTGGTCATCCTCTATATCGGGTTTGCAGAACTCGACCTCCTGTTTTCACCCTGGCAGGATCTGGCCACCACCATTCTGGGTGGCGTCCTGATATTCGCGGTTTCCACTGCGGTCCTCTCGGTCACCCTCCAGCCATCCCATCCCGCATGGCGCCTGCTCCCGGTCGACAACCGCACGTCGCGCCGCATCATGTGGATCGCAGCCGGTTTCATCGCCATCTATGTGCTTGACACGGCGCTGGTTTCGCTTGGTCGGGTCATCTACGTCCCGCTCTCCGTGTCCATTGCCCAGTCGGCGCTGAGCAACGTCGCCTTCGCGCTGTTCCTGTTGGCCTTCGTATGGACGCGGATCATTCCGATGGCCGGTCCGGACCGGCCGTTCGAGCGGTCCGCGCATGAAACCGGCACGGTCAAGATCCTCACGCCCGTCTGGATCAAGTTGCCGGCACTGCTCGCTGGCCTTGGCATCCTGGCCGCAACCGCCTGGGGATATATCTCGCTCGGACGCTTCATCGCCCATCAGATCATCCTGTCGGGTACGGTGCTTGCCAGCGCCGGCCTCCTCTATCTGGCCTTGCGCGCCATCACACGCACACACAGCGACGATCCGGCCGCGGTCGGAACCGTCCTGGAGGGCCGCCTCGGCATCGCAGACAGCCAGCGCCGGCGCCAGTTGTCCTGGCTGGTCGAGGCGTTGGGCACGCTGCTGATCATCCTTGTCGCCGTACCCCTTTTGCTGTTGCAGTGGGGCTACTCGACAGCCGATGTCCGCCAATGGGCCACCGCGCTGTTGTTTGGCTTCGATGTCGGCCAGTTCCACATCTCGTTCGTCCGCATCCTGGCGGCCCTGGCCCTGTTCACCGTCCTGTTGTTCTTCACGCGTCTCGTCCAGCGTTGGCTGCGCGAACGTGTCCTGAACCAGCCGCGCATGGACCAGGGCATTGCCAATTCCATCGAAACGGCCGTCGGCTACGCGGGAATTTCCCTGGCGCTGCTGCTGGCGCTCTCCTGGGCCGGCCTCGACATCACCAGCCTCGCCATTGTTGCAGGCGCCTTGTCGGTCGGCATCGGTTTTGGCCTCCAGTCCATCGTCAACAACTTCGTCTCGGGCCTCATTCTCCTGGTGGAACGGCCGATCAAGGTTGGTGACTGGGTCGTCATCGGCGCCGAACAGGGCAACGTGCGCCGCATCTCCGTGCGATCCACCGAGATCGAAACCTTCGACAAGGCA
>JBKDZY010000722.1:0-3436 GCA_047971765.1 Hyphomicrobiaceae bacterium
CAAGGAACCGCAGGGCAACATCATCCGCGCCGACCGATACACCCTGACCGATGACTTCAGGGACGGTTTTGTGCAGTCGCTGTCGATCGTCACCAAGGACAAAACCCACATCTCCGCCGACCGCGCCGTACGCAAGGACGGCAACGTCACCGAATTCAGGAATGGCCGATTCACGCCGTGTAAAAGCGACGGGGGCTCCCCGCCGCTCTGGTGTCTGAGCGCCGCCAGCATCGTCCACGACCAGCAGGCTGCGACCATCACCTACCACGATGCCTACTTCGAGATTTACGGACAGCCTGTGTTGTACCTGCCGTATTTCCAGCATGCGGACCCCTCCGTCAAACGCAAGTCAGGGTTCCTGGCGCCGGTTTACGGTCACTCGACCAACCTCGGCTACATCACCGGCATCCCCTACTACTTCGCCCTTGCGCCCAACTATGATTTCACGTTCACACCGGCCTATCTCTCCAATCAGGGCGTATTGCTCCAGGGCCAGTGGCGTCACCGCCTCGCCAACGGCCAGTACACCATCGACCTTGCCGGCATCGACCAGAACGGCAACAACCTCGACGGCACGGACGCGCAGAAACGCGATCTTGATGGCTTCCGCGGCAGCCTCAAGACCAAGGGCCTCTTTTCGCTTTCAAGCTGGTGGAAATTCGGCTGGGACGTCACGCTCGAGACCGACGATCAGTTCCGCCGCTACTACCATCTCGACAACATCCTGCTGACCGACCGTGTCGACCAGATCTTCCTGACCGGCCAATCGGACCGCAACTATTTCTCGGCCCGCCTCTACCACTTCGGTGGCCTGCTTCTCAACGATACCAACGACACCGAAAGCTATACCCACCCGATCATCGACTATAACTACATCTTCAAGGATCCGGTTCTCGGCGGCGAACTGAAGTGGGATACCAATTTCCTGAGCTTCACGCGCAGCGACGGCATGCTCGAGACGACCCCGACGTACCGCACCCATGACCAGAACATCAATCGCCTGACAACCGAGTTGAAATGGCGCCGCAATCTGACCGACGCCATCGGCATCACCTACACCCCCTTCGCCAACCTTCGCGGCGATGCCTATCAGTTCGACAACTTCAATGATCCGACAGCCCTGAGACTCGACGCCCACGGCAACCCGATTGCCCCCGCCGACTCCGTGGTTGACCAGGACACCACCTTCCGCGGCGTCGCCGCCGGCGGCGTAACGGTCGCCTACCCATGGATTGCGCATTCCGACGTTGGCAACCACGTCGTCGAACCGATCGGCCAGATCATTGCGCGCCAGTCAAGCGTCACCCAGCGCGAACTGCCGGACGAAGACGCGCGTTCGCTGGTGTTTGACGACACCAACCTTTTTGAGGTCAGCAAGTTCTCCGGCTACGACCGCACCGAGATGGGTACCCGCGCCAACGTCGGACTGCAGTACACATTCCAGGCCAACAACGGCGGCTATGCCAGGTTTCTGGCCGGCGAAAGCTTCCAGCTCAGCGGCGACAACGTCTATAAAGACCCCGGCCTCGATGCCGACGGCGACCCGCTTTACAACCCCGAAAGCGGCCTTCAGACAGCGCGCTCGGATTACGTCCTTGGCGCCTATCTCGCACCCATCGACAACTTCCGTCTGATCTCGCAATCCCGCTTCGATCAGAGCACTTTCAGTCTGCGTCGGCAGAACCTCGGCGTCCAGGGCAATTACGGACCACTCTCCGCACAGGGCACCTACACCTACGCCGCCGCCGAAAACTATGTCGGCCCGACCTACACCTATAACACCATCGACCAGGAAGAGGTTCTCGCCTCTGCCATGCTCCAGCTCACCGATCGCTGGAGCATTGGCGCCGGCATTCGTTATGACCTCACCGCCAATGAAATCCGCCAGAATCGCATCCAGCTGCGCTACGCCGACGAGTGCTTCATCCTCACGGCGAGCTACCAGGAGCTCCTTTACAACGACGCCACCATCGACAATGACCGCACGCTCATGTTCCGCTTTGAACTGAAGCATCTCGGCGAATTCCAGTACAAAACCGATGCACTTGATTTCGCCTTCGGTGGCGATCAGCAGACCAACTGATCGCAAGTCTGACATCCACCCAAATTCATGTGTTTTGGCCGCTTTTGGCCCTTTTTAGCCACGGTTATGTGGATAACGCTGATCGGGAAATATCCCAATCCGCTATCATGGCAACCGCCGAATCACGCCACGCTGGATCCTTGAAAATGCCTCGCACCCGGCCACAACAGAGCTGTAACGCCATGCAAAAGCACGCCCTTGCTGTTCGTGCCTTTGTTGCGATCGCAGCATGCATCGCGCTCACCGCGCCGCCCGCAGCCCAGCCGGCCCACGCCGCCTCAACATCAAACCCGAACGTCAACGGCATTGTCGCCCTCGTCAACGATCAGCCTATCACCGGCTATGAGGTCAAGCAGCGCGCCATGATGCTCTCCGGCAGCGATGTCCAAAAACAGGCGGCTGCCAACTTCAAGGCCATCATCAAAAGACCGGCCACGTCCGCGCGCCTCAAAGCCATCCTCAAGAAAACCATTGATGCCAACCAGGGCAAAAGCCGCGAACAGATCATCAAGATCTTCGATCAGCGCAAACAGGCCTATGCCCGACAACTGCAAGAGCAAGCCATCAATCAGGCGCGCGCCTCGGCACTTCCAGGCCTCAAGAAAAAGGCCCTCGATGAACTCATCGAGGAAAGGCTCAAACTGCAGGAAGCCAAACGCTTAGGCATCACCGTCTCCGATGACAACATCAACAAGGTGCTGGCCAACATCGCCCAGCGCAACAAACTAACAACCACCCAGTTTCTCTCAAAAGTCGGGCCCGGACTGCCCGCCATGAAAGATCGCATCCGCTCATCTCTGGCATGGGCCGACGTCGTTCGCCGCCGCTACGGCGCCCAGGTCTCGGTCTCATCCCGCGACGTCGACAAGCTGATTGCAAAAAATGCCGCCGGCGCCGAAGACACCTACAACCTCACCCTGCAACGCATCACCCTGCTCATTCCGGCTGAGATCAAGCAGTACGGTGTCGCCCAGCGCATGAAAGAGGCAGAGCAAATCCGCGCCAAGTTCAAGGGCTGCAAAACCACGGAAAAAATCGCCGCCGGCACGCCCGGGGCCAACTTCGATGAACTTGGCCGCCGCAACCCGGCTTCCTTTCCCGAACCGACCCGCACATTCCTGCTCAGCGCCAAGGACGGAGAAATGCTCCCGCCCACATTGGCCAATAACGGCATTGAACTGCTGGCCGTCTGCGGCCGCACCGTCGTCAAGGCCGACGAGCAGATGCGTAACAAGGCTGAAATGGAACTTAAACAGCGTGAATTCGAACTTCTCGCCCAACGCTACATCAAGGATTTGCGCCGGGACGCCCATATCGAGTATCGCTAACATGCGAGATTCACAGAAATTGAGT
>JBKDZY010000723.1:0-1887 GCA_047971765.1 Hyphomicrobiaceae bacterium
GGAGGATCAACTCGCGGATCAAAACGTTCTGGCGCCGCGCTTCACGGCCCGCGCAAGCATTCCGGTAATCTGCGCTTCCGACTTGCGGAAAGAACCGGCGTCGGTGGCTGAAACGTTGAAGGTGACGTTCACCGCCCCACCGCCACCGCCTGCCACGCCCAGCCTGCCGTCGGCCCCGCGTTGCAGCGGCATAATTGCCTCCGGCCCAGCCTCACCCATCAGCCCCATGCCTGAGGCCATCGGGAAATAGCTGGGCGCAGAGACGACACCGCCAGAGGCAAAAGGCGTCACCACCCCGCCATTGGCAAAAGGCATGATGCCGCCGAACAGGCCGGAAAACATCTGGTTGAACATGCCGGTGAGCGGTGCCAGACCCTTGTTCAGCGCCTGCCCTGCCAGGTTCAGGCCGATCTGGCGCAGGATGTCATCCAGCTCCTTGCCGCTGACGACTGCCGCCTTCAGGCCGCCGGTCAGCTGCGCGCCAAAGCTGGAAGACAGCGTTTGCAGGTTCTGCAAGGCAGTCTGGAAGCCGGACGTATCGGCCTCAATGGCCACGGTCATGGTTTCGGGCATTGCATCCTCGTATAAGATTTGAGTTTGTTGCACTTGGATAAGCAGCACACGGAGGCTCGGATGATCAGGACGCTTTCACTTGCAATAGCGCCAATGCTACTGATGTCCCAGCCTGCTCTGGCCTGCCCTGGACCCCAGTACCAGGAACATACTTACCCCGTCTGTGACATCCCGCTTCCAGCTGAAGGCCAGACCGCATACATCCTTGAACACATCGGCTCGCCCACATTCGCCGACCACTATATTTCGGCAGAAGACCAGCCGACGGCAATTGCCGAACTGCAAGTCGACGGAACCCGGGGCAAAATCTATGTCATGATCGATTCCTACGAGCAGTCGATCTGGCGTTTTGCGGGCGATACCGACGCAATCGAACGCCTCGTCGTCGTGGGCGATGTTACAATGACAGGCGTTATCGGAGTGCCCGCAGATCGCATAATCTTCGCCTTAGCGCAGCCGACAAGGCCGAAGGTCATATCCTCCTGCACCAGAGTTTTCGAGCTATGCTCGTTTCGGCAATGGTTTTCGAACACGCGCTGGGAGCCTTGGCACGCCGCAAACAAGGCAGACCTTGAAGCGACTGCAGTTCGGGTCGTTGACGAACCCGCGCTGAAAAAGATGCAGTTAAGCCAGGGACGGCCTTTAAGGCTGTCTTTTGTTCAACCTCCAGCGCCAGACCTCATTGAAAAGATCGATCCGGCAAGTGTTGTCTCCGCTGTGCCCCTCAAGCCCTATCGGCAGTCTCCACCGCGACGGTGAGGGCAGCCTTTAATCAGGAAAAGCCTGCATCAGCCCCTCAAGCTCGCCGCGCTGCATGGGCACCGTGCGCCTTCCCCTCACCGCCTCTGCGGCGAGGGCAAATTCGCGCGGGGTCATTTTCCAGAACACATCCGGTGGCAGCCGCAGCAGGCCAAAGCCAAGCGCCATCACCTCGGCCCAGGGGAATGGCCGGGGTGGTGCGGGAGCCTCGCCTGCTACGGCTATCAAGGGTTTGGCTGGTCAACCGCGCCAAAGGTCGTGGTCAAAAGATCGGCGACGATGCGGGCGTATCCCGCCGCCCCGCCCTCGACATCGAGTTCCCCAACCTCATTATTGGAGATCTCTTCGCCGGCACCGCGCAGGCCAGCACCTATCACGCGGATCATGTCTGTGGCTGACAGTTTGCCGGTCGAAAACCGCGCCACAAGTGCCGCCAGATCATCCGCCGCAAAGGCGTCTTCCAGTTCGGCCAGCGCGCCCAGCGTCAGGCACAGCTTCACCTGCCGCCCGCCAAGTTCAGCGGCAATCTCGCCGCGCCGTCTGTTGGCGATCATG
>JBKDZY010000724.1:0-4256 GCA_047971765.1 Hyphomicrobiaceae bacterium
TGGCGCTGCCGCGCCTGCCTGTCTCGCGGACGGCGAGTTCGATGTCGCGGGTCTGGCCGACGATGCCGAACTTGGGGCCCTTGATGATCTCGATGCGGCGGTCAAACTCGTCGGGACGGCCGGTGAGCAGGGCGTGGACCGGTGCATCGAAGCCGAGCGCACCCGCCGACACCGGAACGTCGTGGACCTGGCCGTCGGTGATCATGATGACACCGGCGAGGCGATCAGGGGGCACGTTGGCGAGCGCGCGGTTGAGTTCCGCAAAGAGATTGGTTCCAGAGGTGCCGACGCCTGTGGGCCTGGCGGCCTCGACCCACTTCACCTCAAGGTTCGGGATCTTCGCCAGCTTGGCCGCCAGATCCTTCCTGATGGCAGCGGTCTGCTCGATGCGCCCGCCGATGGTCTGGCTGGTGGAGGCATCGGTGACGACGATCGCGATGTTGGAGAGGCTGTCGCGCTCCTCCTGCTTGAGCGTGGGGTTGGCCAGCGCGAACAGCAACGCCAGCAGCGACAGGGCGCGCAGGGCTGCGCCGCGCGTGCCCCGATAGAACAGAACGCACACGAGCGCCAGACAGATGGCCGCTGCGCCGCAGAAGATAGGCACGGGAATGAGCGGGGAGATGTCAATCGACCAGTTCAAGCTTCGCTCCGCCTCGACCGGGCCGCCAAATGTTGCGCGACCGGTCAGTCCTCAAGCGCGCTGCTTCCCTCCTGAGGGAGTGTGCAGGCGGCTGCTACCTCTAGACCAATTCCGGTTTGGCCGGAATCCGGTCTGGCTTGTTTGCGCCCACGGACTGTTCCGGCCAAGGGCCGGGTCCTCCGCGAGGGCTGGGCATAAGCCCCGGGCCACAGTTGCGGCCTAGCGTTTCCATCCAGATCTGAAACGCCATTGTACCGGCCCCGATACCGGGACGATGCTACTGCCCCAGCCTTTCCAGCAGGGCCGGGACGTGGACCTGGTCCGCCTTGTAGTTGCCGGTGAGCGCATACATGACGATGTTGATCCCCGTCCGGAATGCCTGTTCGCGCTGCGCCTCCCCTCCCGGCACGGTGGGGTAGATGGGCCGGTTGGTGTCATCGAGTGCCCAGGCGGCAGCCAGATCGTTGTTGGTCACCAGCAGCGAGCTGACACCATCTGAATGGCGGGCGTGGCGACCTTCCCTCGCGCGATTGACATCGGCTTCCGCCTCGACCCACAACTGGGGATCATCGTAGCGGCCCGGGAAGGCGCGGATCAGGTAGAACGACTTTGTCAGAACGTGACCTTCCGGCACCGGCTCGAGCCGCGGAATATCCAGGCGTCCCAGAAGACGCTGAAGGGGCGTCACCCCGCGCGAGAACGGCTGGCCGGTCGGCAGGCCCTGGCCGTAGTCGCGGGTATCGAAAATGATCATGCCGCCCTGTTTCATATAGGCGTCGATCTTGGCAAGCGTCGGGTCCGACAGCGGCTTGGCGTTGGTGAGCACGGGCCAGTAGAGGATCGGGTAGAACGCGATTTCCTCATTATCCACATTGACGCCCATGGGCGGGCCCGGCTCGATGGCGGTGCGCGCCGCCAGCACGCGGCCGAGGCCGGTGAGTCCGAGCCGGCTGGTCTCATCCGCTTTCGCATCGCCCGTGACGACGTAGGCAAAGGTCACTTTCGAGGTCGCCTCGATGGCCTTGACGATGCTGGGCGGCAGCCCCGGTGGAATCGGCCTGACTTTCGCTTCGAGACGGTTATCCGGATAGAGCTGAGCCGACGCCGGCTGCGGCAGGCAGACCGGAACCGCCACCAGGATACCGAGAACCATGACTGCGGTGCGGGCTGGCGAACGCCTGCGCCAGAAGCCTCCCGACTGGATCAGCAGCACCGCCAGGATGTCGAGCAACAGCAGCGCCAGCGCCGCCGCCAGCAACTTCGGTTTCAGCGGTTCCGCGGTCTGGCCTTCATAGGCGCGACGCTCGGCTTTGGCGGGCATGGACGGCAATGGTTTCAACTCGGATTTGGGGCCCAGAATATTGATGGCCCGCGGATTGGATTGGGGACCATAATAGCCGGGTGGATGCTCGATGTCCGGTACAAGTGTGCCGATGCGGGCTGCTTCC
Organism: Hyphomicrobiaceae bacterium; assembly: GCA_047971765.1. Classification (GTDB taxonomy): domain Bacteria; phylum Pseudomonadota; class Alphaproteobacteria; order Rhizobiales; family Hyphomicrobiaceae. The sequence continues at coordinate 2,089 of JBKDZY010000724.1, forward strand.
ACCGGCTGGGCTGTCGCCGGCGGGGGACGCAGTACGCCGAGACCGTCGAGCACCTGCACCGGGCTGAGAATATCGGCATCAACGGAGGTATTGGTGCTGCTGTCATCCTGTCTGGTGGTGGCCTGCGCGGCGGACACCACGCCGCCAACCGAGACGCCGCCGGGCTGGCCCAGCGTCGAGATGCGCCGCAGCATGTCAACGAACAGTCCCGACAACGGCAGATTGGACCAATCGGAATTGGCGGTAACGTGGAACAGAACGATACGTCCGGCGCCGTGCCGCGATGACGTCACCAATGGCGTACCGTCACGCAGTCTGGCCCAGACATCGACGTCAGGACCGAGCGAGGCCGGATCGGCCAGAACCTGTCGGTTGACGGTCACTTCCGGCTTCACCTCGAGTCCGGCAAACAGGCTCTTCTCGTCGAAAGGCGCCAATGGTTGCGGTGTGGACCAGGACAAAGCACCGCCCAGTGCACGGCCGCCAAGGCGCAGGGCCACGGGCAGAAGCTTGTCGCCGCCCTTCTCGAGCCGCGGTCCGGCGAAGCGGACCAGGACACCGCCCTTTTTCACCCAGTCGTCGACATGCTGCTCCATCGAGCCGGACAGCGTTCCAATGTCGGCCAGCATCAGGATCGAGATGTTCTGGTGGAAGGCCTCGCGGGTTGCCTCGGCGAGATTGGCCTTGCCGGGCTTTACCAGTTCGGAATAGGGCGCGAGCGCCTTTTCGAGATAGTAGAGCGGGGCCAGCAACGGCTGCGCCTGCTCGCGGTTCTCGCCCGAGATCAGGGCGATCCGGTTCCAGCGCGAAGAGGCATCCAGGAGATGCACGGCACCAGCGGAGCGTTCGCCGGCAAGCTCGATACGGGTCACCTGATTGCGCAACTCCAGCGGCAAGGCGAAACTGACGGTCTTGCGCGTCTCGCCCGCCGAGAGCGTGAACGGGACCTCTCCCAGCCGCTGGCTCTTCGCGGAAAATGCCAATGCGACGCCAGCGCGCGCCGGCCCGCCGCTGCGCAGGACCGTCGCCTCCAGGCGTCCATCATGACCGAGCCCGGCAGTGGCACCCAGCGCCTCCTGCCCGGCCTTCACATCGACGACCACAAATGCTCCGTCAGGTCCGGCCAGAGATGCCAACCGGTCCGCGAACTCACGAGTCTTGCCGGTGTGGTCGATACCGTCGGCCAACCAGACGATGGTGGCGCTGTTCTGGCCGCTTTGGCGCAAAGCCCCTTCAAGCCGGTCCGCCGCCTCGGCGCGGTGGGGTGCGAACGGCTGAGGAACGAGCGCGGCGGCTGTCGAGCGCGCGGCCTTCGGCGCCTCGATCTTCAAGGTCTGCGTGCGTGCCGGCGGCGCCGTCTGGACGATGAGCACGGGGCGGTGCTGGGCATCGGCCTCGCCGATCAGGCGATCGACCAGATCCTGGTGTTCGGTGAAGCGGCTGGCCGCCGACCAGCCATTATCGACAACCAGGACCACAGGCCCCTTGCCTTTCAGGGCCGCATCACGGTTGGGATTGAGCACCGGCTCGGCGAGCGCCAGGATGACGAACGCCGCCGCCAACATGCGAATGAGAGTCAACCACCAGGGCGTCTTGGCCGGTGTCTTCTCGCGATTTTCGATACCAACCAGGATACGGGTGGCGGGAAACGAAATGCGCCGTGGACGCGGTGGCGTGGTCCTGAGCAGCCAATAGATGACTGGCAGCAGCGCCAGCGCGCCCAGCAAGGCCGGATTGAGGAATGCAAGCGGGCCGAGGCTCATTGGCGCTCTCCACTTGCCGTACCGGACACGCGATTGCCTGTCTGCGCACGATAATCGAGCGCTTCACCCTTCAGGCGCATGATCAATGACAGCAGCGGCTCGGACGCCGGGCGATCAGTATGATGCAGGAGAAACGTCCAGCCGAACCGGGCAGCAAGGGCCTGCTAGGCGGCGCGATGCGATTCCAGGCGCTCACGGTAGCGATCCCGTAGGCTCTCGACCCGATCGGCGATCCAGTGGGCGCCATCCTCCGGTCCCAGAAATTCGTTGCGCCCTTCGTAGGGGAGCGTTTCCTCGGCTGGATCGAGGATCTGGACGAGATGTCCGCTGACATCGGATGCGGCAATGGCCTGCAAGCGCGCCTCGATGGTCTCGATCGGATCCAGGAAATCGGAAAACAGGATC
>JBKDZY010000725.1:0-2440 GCA_047971765.1 Hyphomicrobiaceae bacterium
CGCCGATCGTCGTCAGTGCCGACGCAACAGACGACGAAGTCCGGCCCCTTCGCGGCCTCCGCCGGAGTCCGCACGGCCGTGCCTGCACCGTATTCGGCGACCCACTTCTCCGCCTTGGCAAAAGTGCGGTTGGAGACGGTCAGCTCGTGTCCGCCCTTTCGCAACAGATGTCCCGCCATCGGATAACCCATGACGCCCAGGCCAATGAATGCAACCTTTGCCATACTTCCTCTCCTCGCCGATTGATTGGCCCCGCCGAGCGTTGCCGGTGAACTCCTGCCGGTTTTCCAGGACCCCTCCCAGGCCACGGCGAACAGCCAAATCAAGTCCTAGCCCAAGGGCTCTGCCTTGTCAGTTCTGTTGCCGACAGTGGCATCTGGTTCGCCTTCGAGATAACCTGCCCGCAAAACCGGGACTTGACCCGGCCGCCCTTGGGCGATAGCCGAGCGCTTTGACATGCCCCTCGCAAGGTGCGACGCAATCCGCTCCTCGCCCCGCCTCTCTACTCCGGGACCACCAAGACCCCATGGCTGAAGGCCCCCTCGAAACACTAAAGGCCCGCGTGGCCGCCGGTGAAATGGACGCCAACGAGGCCCAGCTCGCCGTCGCCGTCCGCCTCGACAAACTCTCGAGCGCATTGGCAAGCCAGCAGCCCCAGCGACGCTGGAGCCTGGGCAGCCTGTTCGGCAGTCCCCAGCGTCCCCCGGCACCGACGGGGCTCTACACCTCCGGCAAGGTCGGGCGCGGCAAGACCGTGCTGATGGACCTCTTCCACCAGACGACTCCTGTCGCCTCGAAGCGGCGCATGCACTTCCAGGAATTCATGGCCGAGGTCCACGACCGCATCGCGGAAGCCCGCAAGACCCTCGAGGGCGACCCCATTCCCCACGTCGCCACCGAGATAGCCGATAGCGCACACCTGCTCTGCTTCGACGAGTTGCATGTCACGGACATTGCCGACGCCATGATCCTCGGGCGGCTGTTCAAGGGCCTCTTCGACCGCAACGTGGTGATGGTGGCCACATCCAACGTCCCCCCGGAAGACCTCTACAAGAACGGACTCAATCGACAGCTCTTCCTGCCGTCCATTGCCCTCATTCAGCAGCACATGGACGTCATCGAACTTGAATCCTCCAAGGATTTTCGCCTTGAAAAGCTGGAGGGCCAACAGCTCTACTTCACCCCCGCCGACGACAAGGCATCCGCGGCCCTCGCGGCAGCCTTCAAGCGTTTGACGGGCCTGGCCAAGGGTCGAGTGATCGACCTCGACGTCAAGGGGCGGACCTTGCGCGTACCCGAAGGCGCCCGCGGCGTGGCACGCTTCACCTTCGACGAGTTGTGTGACCGTCCTCTGGGCGCACTCGACTATCTGGCGCTGGCCCATCGCTTCCACACGCTCATTCTCGAAGGCATCCCGATCCTGGTGCCAGAGCGCCGGGCCGCCGCCCGCCGCTTCATCAATCTCATCGACACCCTCTACGATGCCAATGTAGGCCTGATTGCCTCCGCCGAGGCCGAACCGGATGATCTTCATCCGAAGGGCGACGAATCGTTCCTGTTCGAGCGAACCGCCAGCCGTCTCATCGAGATGCGGTCCTCGGCCTATCTGGAAAGCCGCCAGGAGCGGCTTGACAAGGCAATGGCCGCCAGGACGGAAAACGCCGAGACATGAGCTGAACAAGCAGCTCGCGCCTCATTACCCCGAGCAACCGCGAGGCCACCCCCATGAATGACCCAGCATCCCCCCTTAAGCACGCCTCCAGATCAGACGCCCTGAAGGCCCGCTACGGATCGGCCCAACCCGCGGCCGGCCCCTGGAACGACGTCATTGGCAGCCTGCTCACGCATCGCTCCGTCCGCGGCTACAAGCCCGACCCGTTGCCACCGGGAACGCTGGAATCCATGATCGCCGCCGCCCAGTCGGCAGCAACCTCATCGAACCTGCAGACATGGTCGGTGGTCCAGGTGACCGATTCCGCCGTCCGTGCCGAAATGGTGAAGATCGCCAACAACCAGCAGCACATCGCCGAATGTCCGGTGTTCCTGTGCTTCCTGGCTGACGTCTCGCGCAATGATCGCCTCGCCCGGGCCGAAGGCCGCGAACTCGAAGGCCTCCCCTATCTCGAAACGTTCCTGGTGGCTGCCATAGACGCCGCCCTGGCAGCCCAGAACGCCGTCATCGCAGCCGAATCACTTGGCCTGTCGACCGTCTACATCGGCGCCATGCGCAACAATATCCAGCGCGTCGCCGAACTGTTGGCGCTGCCGCCGGGAACCATGTGCGTGTTCGGCCTGTGCGTCGGTTATGCCAAGGCCGGAGCCGAGTCCTCCGTCAAGCCGCGGCTGCCCCAGAACGCCATCCTGTTCCGCGACCGCTACGACGCCGGCAACGACGACAAGACCCGCGCCGCCTACGACGCCGAACTGACCAGCTCTTCAA
>JBKDZY010000726.1:0-2082 GCA_047971765.1 Hyphomicrobiaceae bacterium
CAAGGACTGGTCACTCCTGCCGGAATGCCGGCAGCTCACCGTCCCAACCCTCCTGATCCAGGGACGCGGCGACGAATACGGCACGCTTGCCCAGATCGACGCGATTGCAACCGAAGCATCGGGACCAGTGGAGAAGCTTGTTCTGGACGACTGTGGCCATACCCCCCAACGCGATCAGGAAGCCACCGTCCTCGAGGCCATTGCGACATTCACCGACGGACGGTTGTAGCACTTAAGCGCCGTGCCCGCTCAGGACCAGGACTTCAGCCCGGTGCGGTCCGCGAGTGAAAACAAGCCAGACCTGATAGTGACTTTGCCGGGATCGGACTGGTCTTCCATGACGGCTGACCGGCTTGCGACCGGATCAAAACCGCAGCACACATTGGTGCGCATCGCCCCGGGCAAACAAAAACCGACCCGGCAGGGGCCGGATCGGTGATCTTGACGCCTGAGCGCACCGCAACTGCTGGCTGCGGGCATGCCCTCAGCCGAGGCGATGCTTCGGCACATCGCCCAGTTCACGACCGGCCTCCAGTGCAGCCAGGCTCCGGCTCAACCCGATGTCGGCCAGAAGCCGGTCATCAAGGCTGGCGAGACGCTTGCGCTCGCTGGCGACCTGCAAGACGATCTGTGCAAAGCGCAGCACGCTCTGAACCTTGTTAACCCACGAAGTCCCGGACGCTGGCCCCAAAGCGGGCGCAGGTCCCCGAATGATTGACGTTGCCATGATCATTGCCTCTTATCGGCATCCGAATAACGCATTGATGTTGACGCTTGTGTACCAAAGGCTGGACCATAAGAATATCGAATGATATTTATTGTAGTCATAACGAACTATACTGGATGGCCGCCATGCATCGCGATCTCGACCTGCCACTTCTCAGAGCATTCCTTGCCGTGGTGGAGACGGGAAGCGTCACCGCCGCGGCCAAGGTCTTGAATCGGACACAGGCAGCCGTCAGCCAACAGATCAAGCGCCTCGAAGAAACCCTGCAAACGGACCTCTTCGACCGTCATCGCAACCGTCTGGCGCTGGCGCCTGCTGGCGAGCAGCTCCTCGGGTTGGCGCAGCGGCTTGTCGCAATGAATGATGAAGTTTTCGAGACCATGCTCACCCCAATTTCGGAGGGGGAAGTTCGGCTGGGTTTGCCCGTCGATCTCATCGTGACCTACGCACCACCTATTTTGCGCCGCTTCAACGAGAAATGGCCCGGCGTCAACGTCACCTTGTCCACATCGAACTCTCACGACCTTGTGGCTGAACTCGAGACCGGCAGCATCGACCTGGCCCTGACCACCGATCCCGACCATGGGGAACGGTCGGCAGAAACGCTATCTCGTGACCATCTCGTCTGGGTCGGCTCCCACGGCGGAACCGCACATCGGCGCACGCCATTGCCAATCGCCATCGGTGGACGCAACTGCCGTTTTCGCCCGGTCTTGATCGACGCCTTGCGCCGGACGGGCATCGATTCGCGCATCGTTCTCCAGGTCGCCAACCAGGATGCCGTCAACGCAACCATTGCAGCCGGCATTTGCGTATCGGCTCTCTTGCGCGAAACTGTACCACCGGATCTCGAGGCGATCGGCGCCGAAGCCGGCCTGCCGCCCCTGCCCCAGTTCGCCATCAATCTCCGCCTGCCGCCCGCCGGCGCCAATGAACTGGCCGCCGAGATGGCACGCCATATCCGGGCCGAATTTGCTGCCCGGGCCGCGCTTCGCGGCAATGCCCTACGCCTCCGGCCCCAGCCGCCACGGCCAGGGTTGATGTTCTGACGAAATCGGGAAAGTTGAAGTCCTCCAGCGGGCACTGGCCATAGCCAGGCGCCCCGAAAGACAATGAAAAGCGGAGAACCAACCAACGCCCTCGGCCAGTTCGAGGGCTCACACACCGAAGGCAGGAACCTCGCGGCAGATCTATTCTGCCGCCCGCTTCTGTTCCAGAGAAATGGGGCACTCACCCCAAAGCGCCGACAACGCCTGCGCAAGGTGATCCATATCCGCATCCGTATGGAACGGCGTTGGCGTCAAGCGCAGACGCTCCGTCCCTTTTGGAACCGTCGGATAATTGATGGGTTGCAC
>JBKDZY010000727.1:0-3473 GCA_047971765.1 Hyphomicrobiaceae bacterium
ACAAGATGAGCAACCGGAAGGCCAACTACTGGCGACTCTGGAAGACCCGCAACGTGCGGTAAGCCAAGTCCGGCAAAGCCTGGTTCAGCCTGGCTTGCCCGCCCTCATGGGCAGTATTGGCCCGGGCGTCTCCACCTGCAGCGGAAACGCTACAGAGCGTTCACAGCGGGATGGCTCTTGTCCGAGGGCCCGCAACAGTCATCGGCTTGGCCGCCACCAAGCCGATGGGCCGGCGGCTTCTGGGAGGTGTGGGCTGTCCGGCCGAGGGGCTGCTTCCGGGAGGGAGCAGCCCCCTTCGCGTTTCCGGCGTGTCCACTGCCCACGCGGCCACGTTTCCCATGGCGTTTCAGCGCAGCACCAACATCGCATTTCTACCGGACCGCCGATGACGCTATCTTTTGCGCGAGAGCGAACCGGCGGGGCAGCACGCGCGATGATTCTGAGCCATCAGCATAAATTCATCTACATCAAGACCTACAAGACAGGTTCGACCTCTGTCGAAGCTGCCCTCTCCGCGATCTGCGGTGAAACCGACGTCATAACCGAGGCCAGCGAGCAGCTCCGCGGGGTCCGCCAGAAACCGGCGCAGAACTACCGCATCCAGCATCCCGCCAAGCCGCGGCGCTCCCTCGTCAAACGAGTACTTGGGCGCCCTGAACGCCACTATCACCCATCCGTCGGCTACTACGAGCACATGCCTGCGTGGCGTGTGCGCACCTACGTTGGCGAGGACATCTGGCAGGCCTACCACAAGTTCACGTTCGAACGGAATCCCTGGGACCGGCAGGTGTCGTGGTATCACTACAAGACCAAATCGCTGGCAGCCGATCGCAAGCCGAGCTTCGACGCCTTCAACAAGGACAAGCGTCGGGCCTATGTCGAGAACTGGGACCTCTATACCCAGAGGGGCGAAATTACCGTCGATTTCGTCGGGCGCTACGAAACACTCGATGCCGACTTTGCACAGGTGATCGAGAAACTTGGCCTCACCGGGCAGGTAACACTGCCGCGCACGAACGTTTCAAAGACACGAACTGCCAGCTACCACGACTACTATACGCCGGCTTCCCGCGCCCTCGTCCAAAGCTGGTACCAGCCGGAAATCGCGCACTTCTCCTACACCTTCTGAGCACCACGGCTGCACCTCGACCGTCCCGCGCGTGACTTTCCGGCAACAACGGCCGTCACCAGCCAGCCGGGTTAGGAGTTTGGTAACCACCCTTGCTTAGCGTCGTCCTCGCGGGCACAGGTGGGGTGTGTAGACGATGACGATATTCAAGTCGGTATCCTTGGAGGACATCCGAGCGCGAGGGGTGATTCGCGACCAGGACGTGAGAGCACTCGGAGCGGCTCTCGCGACGACCTTCTCGATCACGGCCGAAGAAGCCGATGCCCTCCTCCGTCTTCATGCCTCCTGCCCGATCCAGGACCCGAAATGGTCGGCGCTGCTGGTCGATACCATTTCCGACTACATCATTCGCCAGGCCGAGCCGGATGGCTATGTCATCTCGGAGAATGCGCGCTGGCTGATCCAGCGTATTTCGAGCTTCGGTCTCGTGAACACGTCCACGGAACTGATGCTGCTGGTGCAGGTGTTGGAGCGCGCCCGCTGGACACCGCCCAGCCTCGTTGCCTTCTGCCTCGAGCAGGTTCGTGCGGCGGTCGAAACCGGCCGTGGACCGTTGCGGGCCGCCATGCCGGCGGCACCCGGCACCATCACGGACGCCGACGTTCACCTGATCGCGCAAATTATCCGGGCCTTCGGCTCGGAGGTTTCGCTGCCGATCACCCGGACAGAGGCCGATTCCCTGTTTGCCATTCATCGCGCCATTCGCCCCGACGACATCCCCGAGACGTGGCAGAAATTCTTTGTCGATACGGTCGGTAGCGGCGTGCTGGCGGCACTTGGCCATACGGTTGTCCCGCGCGGCGAAATGAGCGTGATCCCGACGCACGGCGCTGATGGTCCGGGGAAGTCCCGGATCGGAGATCCGGACCTTGCGATGTCACTCCCGACCTCGCGGCACCCTGGCGGTGTCACGATCTGGGCTACAGCGCCGCTGTTGTCACCTGAGGAACTTGCCATCATGCGGCTGGAGCGGCAACGCTTCGAGATCGTCACCAATGAGACCATCGACGATCCCACCGCCGACTGGCTGATGCAGAAGCTCGGCGAGAAGCAGTACTTCGACCCTGCCGAGACGGAATTGCTTCTCTATATCACCCGCGAAGCGAGTTCGGTGCCGTCGGCGTTCAGTGCCTACGCCGCGCGTGCCTACATGGCGGCCTGACCAGCGTAGCCCAACCGCATCTGTTCCCACTAGCGCCGTGCCATTTTGTGCCCCGGTTCAAATCTGCTTGCGTCCCTCGTGTCGAGGTCGCTAGCCTTGCCCGAGATTTGAATACGAGGAACATGCGATGGCAACCGGCTTCATTGGCATCGGCAACATGGGTTTGCCGATGGCGGAAAAACTTTTGGGCGCGGCGGACGAACTCGTCGTCTGTGACGTTCGCCAGGACGCGCTTAAGCCTCTGGTGGAGCGACAGGCGCGCCCCTCGGAAAGTCCCAAGGACGTCGGCGACAGGTGCGGGACGGTGTTCGTTTCACTACCGACGCTGGAGTCGCTACGTGAGGTTGTCCTCGGAAGTGGTGGCGTGGGCTCCGGCAAAGCCGTGAAGCTGGTGGTCAACACCTGCACGGTTGGCGTGCCCCTGGTCGAGGAACTCGAAAAAGGTTTGGCCGAACGCGGAATTGCCCTCGTCGATTGTCCCATCAGTGGTGGACCGCCAGGTGCGCGGGCCGGAACATTGTCGGTCATGGTCTCGGGCAAGCCGGAACTTATCGCGCAAGTCATGCCGATGATTTCCAAGTGGGGCCCCGTGACGGTTGCGGGCGACAGGCCCGGCCTCGCCCAGGTTCTCAAGCTCACCAACAACATTCTTTCCGCTGTGGCTCTGGCTGCAACGGCTGAAGCCTACGTGATGGGCGCCAAGGGTGGTCTTGATCCGGAAGTCATGACAGCCGCCATCAATCATGGCAGCGGCCGGAACAGCGCCACGCTCGGCAAATTCCCTCATTCCGTCTTGAACCGCTCGTTCAACTATGGTGCTCCGATGCATATCCTCACCAAGGATGTAATTTTGGCGATCGAGCAGGGGGAGCGGCTCGGCATTCCAATGTGGGTCTGCCAGGCGGCGGCCGCGATGTTCCGCCACGAAATGTACAAGGGCAATGCAAACAAGGATATCACCGAGGTCGTGAAGACGATCGAGAGCGGTGCCGGTTTCGTGATGCCCAAGACCCGCGACAAGTGAAACATCAACGACGCATGAAAAGGCTCCCCCATGGCTGGACTGTATTTTGAAGAATTCGAGATCGGCAAGGTCTACGAGCACGAGATCACGCGGACCGTGACAGAGATGGACAATGTCATGTTCACCGCGTTGACCCACAATCCGCAGCCGCTGCATCT
>JBKDZY010000728.1:0-1859 GCA_047971765.1 Hyphomicrobiaceae bacterium
ATACCGTCGCGGACGCCGTTCGCGGCGTTGTCATGATCCCCGGCTCCGGTGAGTTCGTCTACGCTCCCGACACTGTGACACGTCGCGACAGCGACACATCGACAACCGCGGAGAACAGGCACACCCTGCAGGGCGGCGCCGACTGGCGCGTTTCACTCGACCAGCTGGGCGATGCCTTGCCGAACGCACGCTCGACATCCCTCGTCGTGAGCTGGTTCGGCACCGACCTCAGGGCCGCCCATTGCACAATTCGTCCTGCAGCAGAGATTGCCGAGAAGACCACCACACCCATGTCCTGGTCCGTTGCCGGCCAGACCCGGGCCAACGCCGCCCTCGTTTCCACCCGCGACGGACGGCCAGCCTACGGCGGAACACCATCGGACCAGACCGTCATCGCCGCCATCAAGAACCTGCGCCAGCGCGGCCACAAGGTCCTCCTCACCCCCTTCATCCTGATGGATATCGCCCACGGCAATACCTTGCCCGATCCCTGCACGGGCACTATCGGCCAGCCCGCCTATCCCTGGCGCGGGCGCATCACCATTGATCCGGCGCCAGGCCGGCCGGGCTCTCCCGACAAGACCGCAACCGCCGAAAGCCAGCTTGCAGGGTTCATCGGCACGGCCTCACCTTCGGACTACGCCGTCACCGGCGAGACGGTCACCTATTCCGGCCCCCCTGAATGGTCTCTGCGCCGCATGGTACTCCACTACGCCAGCCTTGCCGTTGCTGCCGGCGGCGTTGACGGCTTCGTCATCGGCAGCGAACTGTGCGGCCTCACCCAGGTGCGCGCCTCCCCCTCCGACTATCCCTTCGTCGCGGCCCTCGCCCTGCTTGCCGACGATGTCAAATCCATCGTTGGTCCGGCGACGAAAGTCACCTACGCAGCCGACTGGTCGGAGTATTTCGGCCACCAGCCGCCAGACGGATCGGCCGACGTCTTCTTTCATCTCGATCCGCTCTGGGCTTCACCGTCCATCGACGCTATTGGCATCGACTGCTACTGGCCACTCTCCGACTGGCGCGACGGTGCCACTCATCTCGATCTGCAGGCGGGCGCGCGGTCCAGTGCGGACCTCGCCTATCTCAAGTCCAATGTTTTCGGTGGCGAAGGCTACGACTGGTATTACGCCTCGCCCGCCGACAGGGACGCGCAGACGCGCACACCGATCACGGATGGAGAGACGGGCAAGCCGTGGGTCTTCCGCTTCAAGGACCTCCGCGGCTGGTGGCAGAACCAGCACTTCAACCGGCCCGGCGGATCGGAGTCGGCCACCCCCACCGCATGGCTCCCGGGCTCCAAACCCGTCTGGTTCACCGAGATCGGCTGCCCCGCGATCGACAAGGGCGCCAATCAGCCCAATGCATTTGTCGATCCCAAGAGTTCAGAAACGGCATTGCCCTGCTATTCCAGCGGCGACCGTGACGACCTTGTCCAGCGCCGCTATCTGCAGGCCATGCTGGAGACATTCAATCCCGGACATCCGGACTACGTGGCCGGCACCAACCCCATGTCCCCTGTCTATGGCGGCCGGATGCTCGACCTCGATCATGTCTACCTCTACGCCTGGGATGCCCGCCCCTACCCGGCCTTTCCCGACAACACCGATGTATGGGGCGACGCGCCGAACTGGAACCTGGGACATTGGCTCAACGGCCGCATTGCCGGGCAACCGCTTGCTGCCGTGCTTGCCGCCATCTTCGACCGGTATGGCTTTCCGGATCATGACACCACCCAGGTCGATGGCCTCGTCACCGGTTTCGTCATCGAGCGCCCGATGTCCGCGCGCGAGGCCATCAGCCCCCTGGAACTCGCCTACTTCCTCGACACCATCGAGAGCGGCAGCCTCATCCGCGTG
>JBKDZY010000729.1:0-2959 GCA_047971765.1 Hyphomicrobiaceae bacterium
AGACCTCGACGACGCCGGCTGCGACGCCGCGTGGGTGATCGTGTGTCGTCAAGACCGAAGCTCGACCTACAACCTTTCGGGTTGAGGTATCAATCAACACTGCCTTGGTGAAGGTGCCGCCGACGTCAATTCCTATGCGGTAGGCTGCGGTGGCCTCTTTTCGGTCAGACATATCACCCTTTCGAGGTGCCAAGGGCCGGGGGGACCGGCGGCAGGGGCCCATTACGGACGTGGATCCGCTTACAACGCGGCGAGAATTGACGACGAGCAGGCTGATTGGCGGTGCTGCGGCGGTATGCCTATCAACTGTTTGCCGGCCTTCAAAGGGGCAAATTCGTAGTTTGAAGGCCGCTCGAGGGCTGCGGCAGCCCCCTGAAATGGCATCCGGCCCGCATGGCAGACATGTTGCCGGGGGCGATGGCTCGGGTATAGAACAGTGCCAGATCAAGCGCCGGACGCGGCCGGAAACGAAGGAAACGGGTCAGAATGGATAAATTCACCACACTGAAGGGCGTGGCGGCGCCGCTCAACATGATCAATGTCGATACCGACAAGATCATTCCAAAGCAGTATCTCAAGACCATCAAGCGGACGGGCCTGGGCAAATCGTTGTTCGCGGAGATGCGCTACGACGAGCAGGGCCGCGAAAAGGCTGATTTCGTGCTGAACCAGGGGCCCTGGCGCAAGGCCGAGATCCTTGTATCCGGCAACAACTTCGGCTGCGGGTCCAGTCGCGAACATGCGCCGTGGGCGTTGCTTGATTTCGGCATCCGTTGCGTCATTGCGCCGTCCTTCGCCGACATCTTCTTCAACAACACCTTCAAGAACGGCATCCTGCCCGTCATCCTGCCTGAAGCACGGGTGAACGAACTGATGCGGTTCCTGCTCGAGTTGCCAGGTGCGGAGATCACCGTCGATCTGCCGAACCAGACGGTTGCGGGGCCGGATGGCAAGACCGACAAGTTCGAGATCGATCCGTTCCGCAAGCATTGCCTCATCAATGGCCTGGACGACATCGGCCAGACGATGCAAAAGGTCGCCGAGATCTCAGCCTACGAGGCGCGGATTGCCAAGGATCGTCCGTGGCTCTGAGTGGGTGACGCCGGGAGGCGGCCGAAACGGCTGTGACGAGACAACGGGGCGCCCAGGCTGGCGCTCCTTTTCTTGTCTGGCGTGGTGCAGAGCGCCGGGATCCCGAACCCTGCAGCGCGTTGCTGCGCGCCGGATCAGCCTTGCGCTGGGGGCTCCACGAGGGCAGCGCTTGCGGCCTGAGCGTTTCGACCAAAACCTGAAACGCTATCCGTCCTCATGGCGAGGGAAGCAGGTTGCGTTTCTGGAACTCCGCGAGGGCACGCGTGAGCATCTGCTCGGTGTCGGCAACCTCGTGGAAGCCTGCCTGCATCAGCTTGATGGTCGAGGAGAACGCAGCCGGGGCGGGTGTCGTTCGACCATGGCCCATCTGATAGTCGGCATATTCGAACGACAGTCCGACGAGGCTCTTGAGGTCTGGTGCGTCGAGGCCATGGCGCGCGACGATGCGTTGCCATTCGTCTTCGCACGGCAGGATGTCCTTTGCCATCGACAGTGACCTGTTTTCGCCTGGCTCCATTCCCAGTTGCCGGGCCAATGCCGGCCAGACGTGTGGCCAGGCGAAAACGTCTCCGTTGGCAACATTGAAGGCCTGGCCACGCGCCGATGCACTTTCGCCGGCCCAGGCCATGACGCGGGCCAGCAGTCCGGCGTCAATGGCCTGCGAAACGCGCGGGGGACCACCCGGATAGTGCAGGGGTTCGCCGCGTGCCTTGAGGATTGCCGCATAGGTGCCGATCGCCGGTATCAGGTTCATGGCGGCGCCCAGCGAATAGCCGGTGATCAGCACTGGGCGAAAAATCGTGAATGCCCAGTCCTGACCGGCCTGGCGCCCGGACAGGTAGTCCTCCTGCTGCCAGTAGAAGTTCGGCACGTCGCGGGCTTCATCGCGGCCTTCGCGGGCGGGGTACCGCATGGGGCGGACGTGAACGCCATAGGCCTTGGTGCCCTGAAGCAGCGAGACGTGGCGCAGGTTCGAGGCCACACCAAGCAGTGGATCCAGAAGGTTGCGCAGCATCCGGTCGTTGGTGGTGATCTGGTCGTCGTCGCGCCACCCGGAAACGAGGCCGGGTTTCTCGAACAAGGCCGCGTAGATGACGTGGGTGACATCCCGCATGGCGCCGAACACTGCTGCGCACTGCTCACGATCGGCAAGGTCAACCGCGATGTGCCGGGCGCCAAAGGTTTCGGCAGGCTTGCGGCGTGACACGGCAAGCACGTTCGTGCCGAGTTCGCCTGAAAAGTGCTGCATGGCGGCGTGGCCGACGAGGCCGGTCGCACCGGCAACGAGGACTGTCTTGGAGGCCATCGGCTTTCATCTCCGGGTTGCGTGCAGCCTATTTCTGGCACCGGGGGCAATGGAAGGTCGAGCGCCCGGTCTGCACAATGCGCTTGATGGTGCCGTTGCAGCCATCGCGGCGGCAGGGCTCACCTTCACGTCCGTAGACGGCGAACGAGTGCTGGAAATAGCCAAGTGAACCGTCGGTGTGGCGGTAGTCCCTGAGTGTCGAGCCGCCAGAGGCAATGGCCTCGTACAGGACCTGGCGAATGGCCGTCACCAGCAGATCGCTGCGTTGTCTTGCGGCCGTACTTCGGGAGGCGAGAACCGATGCTGGACGTTCGGGGGAAAGTCCGGCGCGGTACAAGGCCTCGCATACGTAGATGTTGCCAAGGCCGGAAATGATCTTCTGGTCCATCAGGAACGACTTGAGATCAGCCTTGCGGCCCTTGGCGCGCTCGGTGAGGAAAGCTGTGGTGAGGTCAGGCCCAAGCGGCTCGATGCCGAGGTTGCGGAAAAAGGGATGTGCGGTCAGTTCCGCGGTCGGGACCAATGTCATGTAGCCGAAGCGGCGCGCATCATTGTAGGTGA
>JBKDZY010000730.1:0-2615 GCA_047971765.1 Hyphomicrobiaceae bacterium
GCAGAAATCCGAGCTGGCGTTTGTCGAGGCGTTGGCCGGCAAGGGCTTCAAGTCGGCCCGGCTGTCGGACATGCTTCCCGACGATGAGCGCATGGCGAAGGCGGAAGCGGATCTGCTGCGCCGCCTCGGTGTCGCCGGGTTCGCTGCCGCCAACGTCATGTTGTTGTCTGTTGCGGTCTGGTCAGGGCAGTACGGGGAGATGCCGCAGTCGCTCGTCTCCCTGTTCCATTGGCTGTCGGCCATGATCACGTTGCCGGCGGTTGCCTATGCCGGCCAGCCGTTCTTCTCCTCGGCGCGCCGCGCGCTGGCAGGCGGCCGTCTGAACATGGACGTGCCGATTTCCCTGGGGGTCCTGCTGGCCACTGGCCTCAGTCTCTATGACACCGCTTCCGGCAACGAGCACGCCTATTTCGATGCCGCCATCACGCTGTTGTTTTTCCTGCTGATCGGCCGGTTTCTCGATCAGCGTATGCGCAAGCGGGCCGCAACCGCTGCCCAGAACCTGGTTGGCAGTCGGGCAACAGCGGCCACAGCGGTGAACGAGAACGGTGCGGCCGAGCGGATACCGGTTCGAGTGGTCCAGCCGGGCATGAGCCTCCTGGTCGCCGCCGGTGAGCGCTTTCCCGTGGACGCGCGTCTCGTGCGGGACACCACGGAAATCGACGAAAGCCTGATCACCGGCGAAACCCGGCCGCGTCTCGTCCAGGCCGGTGAAACGGTGCACGCCGGAACGGTCAATCTCGGCCGTCCGGTGGAAGTCGTTGCGGAGGCCAGCGAGGAGAGCTCGCTGCTGGCCGAGATCACGCGCCTGATGTCGGCTGCGGAACAATCGCGCGGCCAGTATGTGCGGCTGGCGGACCGGGCTGCCGCCATCTACGCACCCGCCGTGCACATTCTCGGATTGGCAACCCTGGTCGGCTGGCTGATGCTGGGCGCCGGATGGCAGCAGGCCCTCACCGCCGCCATTGCCGTGCTGATCATCACCTGTCCGTGCGCGCTGGCGCTCGCGGTGCCGGTAACCCAGGTTGTCGCCATGGGGCGTCTCTTCCGCTCGGGCCTGATCGTCAAGGCAGCCGACGGATTGGAGCGCCTGGCGTCCATCGACACCATCGTGTTCGACAAGACAGGAACACTCACGCTGGGAGAACCTGCGCTCGCCGATGCCGAACGGATCACCGACGACACATTGGCCCAGGCCGCGTCATTGGCCACGCAGAGCCGCCACCCTTATGCGCGTGCCGTCACCCGTGCAGCCCGCGACCGCGGATTGACGGTGACACCGGCAGCCGGTGCCGAGGAGATTCCTGGCAGCGGCATGATGGCGACGATCGATGGCCGGCAGGTGCGGTTGGGATCGGCCGGGTTCTGCGGGCTTGCCAGCGACGGGGAAGCGGCCGCATCGCTCTATCTGCGTATTGGCGAGGCAGCCCCCGTGGCATTCGCGTTCGTTGATCCTCTCCGCTCCGATGCGCGTGGAACTGTCAGGCAGTTGGCCGGTGCCGGTTACCAGCTTGAGGTCTTGTCCGGAGATCGCAGCGCCGCCGTCGCCGAGGCCGCGCGCGAGACCGGAATCGAGAACTGGCGGGCGGAAGAAAAGCCGGATACCAAGATCGCCCGCATTCGCGCACTCAAGTCGGAAGGCCGGCATGTCCTCATGGTCGGTGATGGCCTGAACGACGCCCCGGCGCTCGCTGCCGGAACGGCTTCGCTGTCACCTTCGACTGCCGCCGACATCAGCCAGACCGCCGCCGATGCGGTGTTCCAGGGTGCGCGTTTGTCGGCGGTCAAGGAGCTGTTGGACGTGGCCCGCTCCGCCCATCGCCGCGCCATCGAGAATTTCACCATTGCGCTTGGCTACAACTGCATCTTCGTACCGCTTGCCGTTATGGGGCGCGTGACGCCGTTGCTGGCGGCCATCGCCATGTCAGCCTCGTCCATCGCCGTGACAGCGAATGCGTTGCGGGTTGGACTTGGAAGCCGGAAGGAGATCGACCCATGATCGCATTGGCCTGGCTCGTGCCCGCCGCGCTGGCACTTGGAGGCATTGGCCTCGCGGCCTTCCTCTGGTGCCTGAAGAGCGGCCAATTCGATGATCTGGACGGTGCAGCTTGGCGTGTGCTTGACGACGATACGAAGCCGAAACCACCCAATTCGGCCGGACGGAGGTGAGGAATGACCGATAACGCGCACATCGAGCCTTACGAGGGGGCGACCGCCAAGGCACCGGCTTTGCGCACCCCACGAAAAGTGGCGCTGGATGCACCTTGGGAATGGCTGGCCGCCGGCTGGCGTGATGTGCTTGCGGCCCCGGTCGTGTCGCTCACCTTCGGCATCCTGTTCGCGGGCGGCGCGCTCGTCATTGGTCTGCTGCTCATGCGGATGGGTGCGGAAGCGATTTTTCCAGTGCTCGCAGGTGGTTTTTTTCTCGTGGCGCCACTGCTCGGCGTCGGTCTCTACGAGGCCAGCCGCACTCTCGAGGCAGGTGGACGCCCAACCTTCGGCGGCGTGGCCTTGTCCGGCATTCACGCCAGGGGCCAATTGGCGTTCTTCGGTGTGGCGCTGCTGATCGCGTTCCTGGCGTGGCTTGAGCTGGCCTTGATCCTGTTGATGCTCTT
>JBKDZY010000731.1:0-3152 GCA_047971765.1 Hyphomicrobiaceae bacterium
CAATATCGGCCCAATTGGAAAGCTGCTTGAAGAAGCTGAGACGGGCATCGTAGATCCAGAGCCTGAGCAGCCACTCGACAACCAGGAGGATGGCAATCACCACGTCCAGATATCGGTGCCAGTCCGCCTGATCGTAGAATGACCCGATGACGAAATAGAGAAGCAGGGCGATATCGAGCGACAGCAGGACCAGCCGAAACGATCGCGCGAAGAGATCGGTGCCGAAATAGAGCCGGCGCAACCGCGAGCGCACCCTGCGAACCACCATGCCATAATGGCTCGATTGGGTTCCATCTGCAGACTTCAGCGGCATGCGATAGGGCAACTCCACGTCTTTGTGCTTGACGGCACGGGGAACAATCGCGTTTGAACCGATGGCCGCCTGGATCACCGGCAAGCCGAGGTTCCTGAACCTCCAGCTTGAGCGGCCTGCGGTTAAGATTGCCGAAACGCTAGACCATGCCGCCCGTGGCAGACAAGACACAAACCGGCCACCCCTCACCGGAAGTCACCACAGGTGCAGGCAGCCCTCCCGGAAGCGCGACGCCGATGAAGACCAGTCATCACATGCAGCGGGCCCTGGATGAGGCGAGACAAGCCGCAGCCCGCCAGGAGGTGCCGGTAGGGGCAGTCCTGGTAGGCGCCGGCGGAGAGGTACTGGCGGCCGATAGCAACCGCACGCGCGAACTGGCCGATCCGACCGCACACGCCGAGATCCTGGTGATCCGCAAGGCTGCCGCCCTTGTCGGCGATCCACGCCTCGAAGGGTGCTCACTCTACGTCACGCTGGAACCATGCCCCATGTGCGCTGCCGCAATCGCCTTGGCACGGATCAGGCTTCTCTATTTCGGCGCCAGCGACCCCAAGGGAGGCGGCGTCGAGAACGGCCCGCGGATTTTCAGCCAGCCAACCTGCCACCACGCCCCCGAGGTGTACGGCGGCTTTTGCGAGACGGAGGCGGCGGCTTTGCTGCAGTCCTTTTTCGCGGACCGCCGTTGACACGGCCAGCTGCGGGCGCGGCACGCGCGCCCCTCTCTGGTTGCGCGGTCCCGTTCATCGCGACGACCTCGGCCAGCGGCCTCAGCGGGAACAGCCCGTGGGTTTCGAGCAGCGCCTGCAGCCAGTCCCAGTCGTCCAGCACCGTCCGGTAGATCCACCGGTATCCCCATGGCCCGCCGGCAATCTCGCGCGCCCGCGCCATCCCGATGATTTCCGCCGTTGCCCACACTTCCAGCCAGCACACGACGAGATGCAGATAGGTCTGCTCGTAGCTGCGCGCGCCATCCGGCAGCTTGATCGGCGCCTTGGGATAACGGCTGACGAGATCGTCGAAGAAGGGCTCGATGGGGTCATAATCATGGCCACCATACTGCCACAGATACCAGTGCATCTGCTCATGCAGATAGGTAGACAGCAGCATATCCTCGGTCTCGGCAAAACGTGTGCCGAGCGTCAGCATCGGGTGACTGTGGGTCGGCCCCGCAGGACGGATGCAGACCAGTTGCGTGAACTCGAAACGGGAAAGGTCATGGCGCTTGCGTAGGGCATGCAGCAGAGTCGAAATCCGCTCTGCCTCACGCTCGGCATGCGCCAGATCGACAACGATCCGAAAGTCGTCCTGGTGCTGTTGCGGCCTCTTCATGGCCCATGTTGTGCGTCACGGTTTCGCCTCGTCGGAATGCGTCAACCTGTACCAGTTGAAAAACATTCTCGGCGCACGACAAGTCGGCAATGGAATCAACAGGCAAGGCTGATGGAGGCTGCTGTGGACAATTTTCAGGGAGCTCTCCCGGCCACGAAACAACCGCTGGCCGCCCCTCGCGTCCTCCCGTTTGGCACCTCGTGAAATCCCCCGCCGCGCACGGCGATTCTCCCTCACTCGGTCACGGTCTCGGACCTCAGTATGCGCGCCAGACGTGTCTTGAGCTGCTCCTTGGCGGGAAGTGCCGCGTCAAGGATCTCACGCCAGCGGTGGAACTCGAGGACAGCGAAATCGCGGGCCGGCATGTCGATGAGAATATCCGGCCGCGACGAGCGCAGCTTCTCGCGGATGATCGACCGCTGCAGGATGAGAGAAGCTGTTGTCAGCGCCTCGATCGGTCCCGGAACCTTGCGGCTGCCCTCCGCCAGTCCACCGCCAGAAACATCAATCGCGATCACGAAGTCGACAGGGTCCGAGAACCTGTCGAACGGCAGTGGATCGACCATCCCGCCATCCATCATGATGCGCCCATCGACCCTCACCGGCTGGAAGATGACCGGCAGCGCGATGCTGGCTGCAATCGCCCGCCGCAACGAACCTTCCGAAAGGACCGCGGCATCCTGCGAGTGGATGTCCGTGGCAACCACTTGCAGCGGCACCTTGAGCCCCGCGAAAGTCTCCGGAACCCGCATTGGCATCACGATGTCGAGCAGGGCTTCCGCATCCAGCAGGGCCGAGCGGAACGGCACCAGGTTGAACAGCTTCTCGGCCACCGGCGCCCTGACCGAGAATAGCTGTCGGACAAGGGTCAGACGCTTGGAAAACGTCTCCTCGAGATGGGCCCGAAGGAATGCCGCAGACAATCCCGCCGCCGCCGCCGCACCAAACATGGCGCCGATGGACGTACCGGCAATCGCTGCCGGCCTGAAGCCCATCTCTTCCAGCGCCTCGATCGCGACGATGTGGGCAATCCCCCTGGCGCCCCCGCCGCCGAGAACGAGGCCGATGCGTGGCGATTTCGCCACCAGGGGCGTGCCAGAGCGGGGATCAACAAGGGCCTTCGACATGCGCAACTCCGGCGGTCCGGTCTCGACATGGCCGGCTTCGACATGAGATGGGACACAAGCGCGTGAAGCCAGGATCTTTCGCGCCATCGCGCCATACGCCAAGGCATGATGGCGATGACCACTACATGGTGACGCCAAGGCACCGGCGTCAAGCATCGGCAGCCGCACCCTTGCCGGACCGCTATTCCCGCTCCAGCGCCCGCCAGCCGATATCCCGGCGACAGAAGCCTTCCGGCCAATCAATGAGATCAACACCAGCATAGGCCCGTTGCTGGGCCTCGGCGATGGTCCCTCCCAAGGCGGTCACGGCAAGAACGCGGCCTCCATGGGCAATGACCTTGCCATCCACAAGTCGCGTGCCAGCGTGGAACACCTCGACGTTT
>JBKDZY010000732.1:0-4923 GCA_047971765.1 Hyphomicrobiaceae bacterium
TGCGGCATGCTGACTGTCACCGAGCACATCTTCAAACGCCAACTGACGCCTGCAGAAGAATCCGAGTTCTACACGTGGCTCCGGCTGCCCAATGGCGTCTTCAAGACGACAGCCGATCAGCGCATGGCCGATCTCAACGCCATGGTCATCGAGCACTGGCGGCAAGACAGCTTCGCGCCGCAGAGCATCATGGACGTTGGTGTCTCATCGGGCATCACCACGGCCGAGTTCTTCGATGACATGCACGCCGCCGGTCTCGATGTGGACATCACCGCAACCGATCTCGTTCTGACAGCCGATGTCGTGCCGCTGTGGCCCGGTTCATATTCCATCGCGCGGGATGGCGACGCCTTGCGCCATGTGATTTTTGGCGCTTCGCTGCGGTCATGGCCTCGTCGTCTTGATCGTGTCACGGGTTACGCACTCGTTCGGCGCCTTGCCAACACGCTCGCGGCGCGACACACCCCCAACCGTACCGGGCGGGTTCTGCTGGTGAGCCCACGGGCACTCAGGGGAGATGCGATCACCTGGACGGAGGATGATCTTCTTGCCTCTCCGAACCCCGGTTTCGCGCAGCGCTTCGATGTCGTTCGCGCTGCCAACATCCTGAATATTGCCTATTTCAGCGCCCCACAGCTCACGACCGCGCTACGCAATCTCCGTCAGCGCCTCAAGGGTCCCGGCGCCCGATTGATCGTCAACCGGACTCTGCTCGACGATACCAATCACGGCACCATGTTCCAGCTCGATCAGGATGGCCGCTTCAGGGCCGAAGCGCGAATCGGCACGGGAAGCGAGATCGAGGATCTGGTTCTCAGCCTGCCTTGAGGCAGCGCCAGCCGCCGAGGAGACCGGACGCCTCTATGCCCAGGCCAACTCGGCCAGTGCCAGTATCGACATTGCAATCGCCAACAGGATGACGATTGCCCGTCCGCGTTTGGTGCTGCCGGCCTTGCCCATGATCAGCATGGCGACGGGCGCCATGACCACGGTCAGGTTGATGGCGATCTGCCCACCAAGTCCCAGTCCATTCTTTGCTGGCAACTTCTGTTCGAGAAATGTTGCTGCCGCCAAGCCAAGCAGGGTCGCCCCCAGCAGGCGCGACCAGAACGTTTCCGTGATGGCCGGCAACCCGAACACGCGGGCCAGGGAGCGCGGAAACAATACCAGAAGGCCACCTGCCACAGCCTTCACGCCTGTTTCCACCCAGAGAATGTTCTCGACGCTCGTCATCCCGGCGCTCACGCCGTCTCGGGCACGGCAATAGCGTCCAGCGGCGCCTTGCCGAGGATCATGTCGGATGCCTTGTCGGCGATCATCATGGTCGCCGCGTTGAGGTTGGCGGACAGCATGGTCGGCATGATGGACGCGTCGATGACCCGCAAGCTCTCGATGCCGCGCACGCGCAACTGGGGATCGACCACAGCCTGTGGATCACCTTCCGGCCCCATCCGGCATGTGCCGTTGGGATGGAAGGTCGTCGTGCCCCGCTCCTTGGCGGCGCCCAGGAGTTCATCGTCGGACTGGACCTTCGGGCCGGGGAAATCCTCGTAGTCGTAGTAGGGCTGCAGCGGACGCGAGGACAGAAGGCGTCGCGCCAGGCGCATGGCGGCCAGCAACACGCGGCGGTCACCGTCCTCGGTGAGGTAGTTCGGCTGGATGACCGGCGCCTCGAACGGGGACGCGCTCTTGATCCGCACCCAGCCCCGGCTGTCCGGCCGCTGCTGCCAGGACGCGACCGTCATGCCGGGCAGGCGCTCAAGCTGCCCCTGCACGCCCTCCATGTAGCTCGCGGGCGTGAACGTGAGCTGGATATCGGAGTTGGCAACGTCGGGGTGCGACCGCCAGAACGCATAGACAAGGGTTGGCGACAGCGACAGCACGCCCTTGCGGGTGAACACCCATTTGGCGACCTCGCTCGCCAGCTTCAGGCCGCGCACACGCTCGTTGATGGTATCCGAGTTCTTCACGCGGGCGACGAAGCGCGGTGCGTAGTGATCCTTCAGGTTCTCGCCAACACCGGGCAACTCGTGGCGCACCTCGATGCCGTGCTCACGCAGAAGTGCGGCAGGGCCGATGCCCGACAACTGCAGGAGCTGCGGCGAGTTGTAGGTTCCGCCGGAGAGGATCACCTCTCGTTGAGTCTGCACTTCCACCTCGGGGCCGGTCGGCCCGCCCCGGGCGTCGCGCACGCCTCGAGCCCGGCGCCCTTCCAGGACCACGGCGGTGGCCTGGGCAGTGGTGACGCTGTTCAGGTTGGGGCGGTTGCGCCCCGGATGGAGGAAGGCGGTTGCCGAGGAGACGCGCCGGCCGGTGTTGCGCGTCCGCTGGGCGTAGGCGACCCCTTCCTGGGTTGTTCCATTGTAGTCGGCGTGGCGCGGGATACCCTCTTCCACCGCGCCCTGGATGAAGGCCTCGCACAGGGGGTGGACCCAGTCGATGTCGGAGACGTTCAGATCTCCGTCCCGGCCGCGATAGGTGGTGTCACCTTCACCCTGGCGGCGTTCCAGCCGCTTGAAGTAGGGCAGCACATCCGAATAGCCCCAACCGCGATTGCCCATCTGCGACCAGGTGTTGAAATCCAGGCTCTGTCCCCGGTTGTAGATGTGGCCATTGATCGACGACGAACCGCCGAGCGTCTTGCCGCGCGGGGCCAGGATGCGGCGGCCGCCGGTCCACTCGGATGGCTCCATGGAGTAGAGCCAATTCACCTGGGAATCGTAGAACGTCTTGATGAAACCGGCTGGAATGTGGATCCACGGCAACCAGTCGGGCGGTCCCGCTTCCAGCAGCAGCACACGATTGCGCGGGTCCGCCGATAGTCTGTTGGCAAGAATGCAGCCGGCCGAACCCGCTCCGACAATGATGTAATCGTAGGTTTCCACGCCCGCTCCTCACTTGCTGACCACTACTGACCCGTCGTGCGATGCCACACTCAGGGGCAATGAGGCAAGAGGCTGGGGTGCCGGGATGCCTCTCCCGAGCGTGCGGCACCCTCATTTTACAGACGGTTCGGCTCAGGACTGCAAGCCGGATGCGGCAAGACGGACCAGGGCAGCGTTAATGTTGTCGATACGCCGCAAATATCCTTGCGCCTCTTCGGCGCTTTCGGTCTGCTGGAGGACACGGCGCAAGCGCGCGACACACGCCTCACGCTCCTCCTGGAGGGATTGGAGGGTCACTTCCAGAATGTTGTTTTCAAGTGGCTTGGCAGGCGGCATGCCACGACTCCACGGGTCCCAAAAACTCCGTGCACCTTATCTCAGCGGATTTTCGATTCCTCCAAAACACTCAATTGCAATTGATACAAACCGTAAACCCTGCTCTGACTGGCCATTCACCATAATCTTCCGGAGATCAGGTCCATGCTTCGTTCCCGGCTCGTTGTCCGCAATGGCGAGGTCCTCACGCCCCAGGGCCTGGAGAAGACAGATCTCGGCCTTGCCATGACCGGCAACGGCAGCGCGTTCACCTTCGATCCGACCGGTGGCGCGCAGGTCATGGATGCTTCGGGCCTGCTCGTCCTGCCTGGACTGATCGACGTTCATGGCGATGCCTTCGAGCGTCAGATCATGCCGCGCCCCGGGGTCGGGTTCGCACTCGACCTGGCGCTCATGGAAACCGACCGGCAGATGGCTGCGAACGGCATTACGACCGCATTTCATGGTGTTACCCGCTCATGGGAGCCGGGCCTCAGGGATCTTGCGCACGCCCGGGGGCTGCTCGAGGCGATGGAGCGGCTTGGTCCGCACCTGACGGTCGATACACGTTTTCATTTGCGGCATGAGACCTTCACGCTCGACGACGAAGATGAAATCCTGGACTGGATCGGCAGCCGGCGAATTGGCGCACTGGCCTTCAACGACCACATGACGGGCACCATCAAGGTGCGTCACCGGCCTGACAAAATGGCGAAAATGGTGGAGCGCTCGGGCCTGGGCGCGGTGGAATTCGGCAAGCTGGTGGACAGGGTGGCGGCCCGGGCGGACGAGGTTCCGGCATCCATCGAACGGCTGGCAGCGGCGGCCCAGGCGACTGGTGTTCCGGCCATGTCCCACGACGACATGAGCGTCGCGCAGCGCTGTTGGTATCGCTCACTGGGCGTTGGAATTGCCGAGTTCCCCTTGACGGACGAGGTGGCGGCGGCTGCATCCAGGAGCGGCGAACCGGTGGTGTTCGGCGCCCCGAACGTGGTGCGTGGCGGCAGCCATACGGGGTGCCCGGATGCGGCGCAGATGGTGCTCAAGGGCTGGGGCAGCGTGCTGGCGTCGGACTATTTCTATCCGGCCCTGTTGCAGGCGCCCTTCATTCTCCAGAGGCGGCATGGCCTGCCGCTCGAACAGGC
Organism: Hyphomicrobiaceae bacterium; assembly: GCA_047971765.1. Classification (GTDB taxonomy): domain Bacteria; phylum Pseudomonadota; class Alphaproteobacteria; order Rhizobiales; family Hyphomicrobiaceae. The sequence continues at coordinate 4,346 of JBKDZY010000732.1, forward strand.
CTGGCGTGTCGTCTCGGCCAATGCGGCGCTGGCGCTCGGCCTCACCGACCGGGGCGAGATTGTGCCCGGCAAGCGGGCCGACCTCGTGGTGGTTCAGGCAACGCCCGACCTGCCGGCCCGCGTGGTGGCCACGATTGCCGACGGCCGCCTCGTGTATCTCGCCGATGGCGGGCTGCTGAGCGCGGCATAGGCCCATCCTGCCGTCCCGGGTGCCGCGCATCCTCATTGTCTGTGCGCAAATTTCCGCCGTGGGGCTCAAGCGCCTTGCGTCCCGGCGCCCACTCGCTATAGTCCGCGCGCACTGAGCCCGGAGAGATGGCCGAGTGGTTTAAGGCGCACGCCTGGAACGCGTGTGTGCGTGGAAGCGTACCGTGGGTTCGAATCCCACTCTCTCCGCCACGTGCACATTGCAAACCCGAAAACAGGTCCCTCGCGGGGCCTTTTTCTTTATGTGCCAAAAGGGGTTTGCAGGGACCATCCGCCCTTCGGAGACTGGCCGACTGCGCGAGATCGGTCTCCGAACGCCTAGCGTCTCTTTCCACACGCCCTTCGCTCTCGGCGAGACGGATTCAAAATCC
>JBKDZY010000733.1:0-3959 GCA_047971765.1 Hyphomicrobiaceae bacterium
AAACGACGCAGGGTCTCATCGCTAGCGTCAAGGAGCACACGATATTCGGCACCCTCGATGTCCATCTGGAGCAACTGATCACCATCATGCTCGCGCGCGATCGAAGAACAGAACCCATCCAGCCTGATGTTCTGATCATCGTCGAACACGTCCAGGTATTTCCCCAGGAAATGAAAGCGTTCGTGGTTGACGGGCGGCCCCGACACGGACGCATCCGCCATGTAGATCTGGGCACCTCGTCCCGCCATGTCGAGATCGAACTCGACAGTCGTCGAAACGCCCGGGGATATGACTGCGGCCACCCCGTCGAGGTCATCCGGCAGCAGATAGCCCCCATCGCCATCTCCACCAATCCGGACCAGAGGGCGGGTGATCGCAACAGGTGCAAGGCTGCGAACGACAGGACGAATTTCGCCATAATCGGACGAACGCTCCAGCCAGACGAAATTACCCGACATTCGTTCCAAGGTAGATTTCGCAAAACTCATCAAGGTCCGATCACTCCTCGAATTACCGCCACAGCGGATCCAGATCAGCTTGAACGAAAGGACTATCGTGAAGACTTCTCGTCTGCCGTCCTGGCAGGCATCACGAGTTCACGTCATTCATGTCAGGCATCGCATGAGAGGCGCCTTGATCGAGTAGGCCTGCGGCACGAACACATGCCCAGGCCGACACGATCTTGTCCCGGTCCACCCTTTCACCGAACACGAGCATCGGAACGGTCCGCAACACGATGAGAAGGTCCAGCAGGAGAGATGCATTCTGGACATACCAGATGTCCAGCGCAGCCTTGTCATCGGCATTGACGATACGTCCACCTTCGACCTGGGCCCACCCGGTCAACCCCGGCCGAACCAGAAGCCGCGCCTTGAACAAGGGCGCCTGATCAATAGGCAGCAGCGGCCGTGGCCCGACAAAACTCATGTCCCCGATAAGGATGTTGTAGAGCTGGGGCAGCTCATCCAAGCGGCTGCGGCGCAAGAAACGGCCGATTGGCGAGCTGCGCTCCGCATCATCAACCCGGGCCCCCTCTTCATCGTAGGCCCGTTGCATGGTCCGGAACTTGTAGATCTTGATGATCTGTCCGTATCGCCCCGGCCTGCGCTGACGGAACAGGACCGGCGCACCAACATCAATGACGACCAGCACGCCGACAGCAAGGCTAAGCGGCAACGTCACCACCAGGAGAACCAGGGCACACGCGAAGTCGATCATGCGCTTGACCGACCAGAAGACGCGCCCATGGACCAGTGTCAACTCACGCGCATCGAAGTAGGGAGCTTGATGTCTCTCATAACCGGACGCTTTCCGCGCATCGCCCACCTCCCTCTTGAGACCATAGACTTCCGCGAGCGGCAACAGTGTCACCCGCCCGCAATCCTGAAGGCCTTGAAGCGCGTGCTGGGTTTCCGGCGCCAGCTTGTGCAGCGCTATCGCCAACACGATGCAATCAACGTGGATGCCCTCGATTTCAAGGTCCTTCAAGACCTGGTCGACATCTTCCGGCACTCCCAGGACAGGCAGCGCCTTGACCCTGCGCCCGACGTGCCGGGCATTGCGGCCAAGAATACCGACAACTTCGACCTGGGCGTCTTCAGTTTCCGCAACGCTTTGGAGATAAAGTTCTGTCAGCGCATTCAAGCCGACGATCAGCACCAGGGACTGCCTGGCCTCTCCCTGCAACCTGACGACAGATCCCGGTGCACTCCGGCGGCGGTTGTGAAGATAGCGATACATGACACGCACCAGCAGCAGCAGAGGGATGATGACCCCGAGCTGCATGAGCGGCAGGGAACGTGGCACGCCGACCAGGCGATAGAACAGGAAATCCAACGTCACGGCACCCACAACAGTGATCACGGCAACGAGGGCGACGCGCTCGTAGTCCTTGCCGCCGCTCAATCGCCAGATGCCCCGATGAACGTTGAGAAACACGATCGCAAACGCCGCACTCACAAGCGAGAACATCAGATAGGGAGCGATATTGGACAGCATCTCTGTCGTCAGAACGTAGTCGTGACGTCCAGCCAAGGCCAGCAGCGTTGCCAGTCCGATAAGCGCCAGATCAGCACCCAGTTGCCCCCAGACGCGCATTTTCTCGCTTCTCCCCCGCGCACGAAATTCTGCACCGGCCATTTCCACGAATCAGAAAGCCAGCCAAAACTCAGTGGTTATACATATACATATACATATAGCAGCAGCATGGAAACAAGGTTGCTTTCAAAACAAGACAATAACAGTGCTGCGCAACACGATCCGTCGCATCAATCTTCACGTTTTGACGGTGATTTCCCTATTTCATCCGTTTTTGAAGCTTGAACATCTGCATCTCTGCGAGACTCCAGCGGCTTCTCCATCAGTTTCTTTGCGGCCGATGGCTGCCATGCCTCAGGCCATTCGGTGTCTGGCTTCCATTTACGGCCAGAGGCAACGCTCTGTTGGCCGCTCCTCTCACCCGGCACCCACGGATCTCCCCCTGCCGAAGGTTGCACTCCGGCTACAGTGGGCGCCACCCACAGTCCTGAGCGAAGCGCAGGCGCAGGCGCAGGCGCAACATCCACCTCGGCCGGCGCCACCGCAAGAGCTGACGGCTTTTCATCCGACACAGGCGCAGGCACCAGAAGCCCACAAGCAAACGCAAAGACCGTGAGCATCGCGCCCGTTCTCATCGGATAATCGACAACCGAGTGTGCCAGCAGGAGCAGGATGATCAAGGTTGCCGCCCGCGGCAAAAGGACATCCACATCACTCAGAGAGGATTTCGGCGCGCGCCAGACAGCAATCCCGCGCAGGACAAACCACACGCCGAAGACCGCGAACAGGACAGCACCGAACAATCCCATCTCGAGCCAGAACTCGAGAAAATCGTTATGTGCCCTGTTCGCGAACACACCGACCAGCGCATCAGTGACCTTCTCGTGCAACCCGTAGATCGGAACAAATGTTCCAAGCCCGGTGCCAAACGGAAAATAAGCGAGAGCCGCATCGAAAGTGTTTCGCGCAAAAGGAATACGGGCATCCGCCAATGGATCGGCATCGAACCGTTCGAGGATCCGATAGAGCGCGAACTGGAGAGCGAGCACGACGCCGAAAACGCCGGCAACCGCGATCAACTTGCCAGCATTCATCGAACGGTGCCCACGCAACCGCCGCGTGGCGAGCAGAATAGCGCAGAATACAGCGGCAATAGTCAGCCCCAGCCCCGCCCTCGATCGCGTGAAGGTTTGCGTCGCCACGACAACGACCATCCCCGCGGAAGCTGCCAGAAAGGGCAGAAAATGTTGGGTTTCGAACCGCTGGCGCATTGCCAGTTGGTCCTATCGGGAAGACGATTGTATCGCCCAGACAGCCGCAACCAGGAAGACGGCATAGAGTAGAGCCGCAAAGTGGTTCCGGTTGGCAAAAAAACCAACCGCATCATTTGGATTGGTGAAAGAAAAAAAACGCAATGCGCTGGCTGGCCCCTGCGCAACCTGAAGCAGGCCTAAAAAAATAGAAACCACGCCAAGCGCTATAAAGATGAGACTCAGACGTCGGCGCCCACGGCGATCAAGCTCGCTCGTTCCCCAGAACACTACAAATGCAGGAAGACACGACAGCACACCAATCCACGTTGCGGTGGGCGAAACCGTGATAGGCATCCATGTGGAAGAGTGTCCGATCAGACCGAGTGCATCAACAACAACCGTCCGTCCGGGCAACGTCTCCCAGAGCCATGGCGGCAACGGCACAAGTTGAACCAGAAGCAAGGCCGCCACGACCAGGAGAAGACAATACGCGCTCCGGCTTGGCGCTCTCCCGATGCCGGCGATCATGCGATGCGCCAGAAAAACCAAAGCGAAAACCGAAAACAGGTCGAGAATAAAATCAGACAGAAATCCAGAAGAAGTCCCACCACCCAAAGCAACGGCAGCGACAAGAATACTGCTCGAGATCGCCAGCAACGCATCGAAAGC
>JBKDZY010000734.1:0-8331 GCA_047971765.1 Hyphomicrobiaceae bacterium
TGCGCAACGCCGACGGATCAAGGCGCGAATACTCGAGCAAGGCCTCGGTATAGCCGCGGCCCGACTGTGGAGAACAGAACACAAATGGTCCCCGGGCCACCAGCGGCTCAATCAGGGTATAGGGCGGGGTCAGCTCGGCCTGAATTGCCTGCTTCTCGCGCTCGGCCATGAAGGCGGGATTCGCCACGGCTTGATCCAACTCCAGCACCTGGTCAACGCCAGCGGCAATCGGCCGGGGTGACGACGTTTTCGACGCAAGGCCCCACCGACAATCTGCGCGGCCGCCCATACCTACCACTTTGCCAATTGCGAGCGAAACTGTCCATGCATCTTGGCGACACAACGACCGGACTTCGACCAGAATATCGAAGCAGGGCTTAAATATCCAAAACGCCGCCACCGGCGGCACGCTGCTGCATGGCGACGATTATCCAATCATGGGCATGACTTGCGTTGCACGGAATGACGCGTGCCAAACTGCCTGCACACACATTCATGTCCTGTTTACCAAATTGACGTCAATTTTATGGGGCCTCTTGAGGTTCTCGAGCCCCTGCGTTTTTCTTCCAATCCAAATTGTACCGAGCCACATCATGACCGCCAAGGCATCCCCGGTGATCAAACAGCGGATCCTCCTCGCGGAGGACGACGATTCGATGCGCGTCTTTCTGGCTCGTGCGCTTGAGCGTGCCGGCTACGACGTCGTAGCCCATGACAACGGCGAAGACGCCTTCCAGAACCTGAAGGAAGAGCCCTTCTCGCTGCTGCTGACCGATATCGTCATGCCTCGCATGGATGGCATCGAACTCGCGCGGCGTGCGAGCGAACTCGACCCCGAACTCAAGATCATGTTCATCACCGGCTTCGCGGCGGTCACGCTCAACAACGAGCTGGCGCAACCGAAAGACGCCCGGGTGCTGTCAAAGCCGTTCCATTTGAAGGACCTGGTTCAGGAAATCGACAAGCTGCTGACGACCTGATCCCTGCCACGGTGACCGGCCGACGTTGGCTGGGTGGCCTCATGGGTGCTGCACAAACGCGGCCAGGCGGGCGGGCTCCACACTGGCCAACAGCCGTTTTCCGTCCCCCGTCAAGTGCTCTGAACTTTCGTGTCGGACAGTGCTTGCATCTGCGGTGCGCAGCCGATATAGGACTGTTCTCGCAACGCTGACCATCGTTGCCCAGGGCGCTTAGCTCAGCGGTAGAGCACTACCTTGACATGGTAGGGGTCAGAGGTTCGATCCCTCTAGCGCCCACCATCCCTGGCCATGAAGATCCAGTGATTTCCGTGCATGCCGGCTGCCGCAACCTGATGTCGGACAGGTTGCATAACGGACGCCCACCCGACCGCATCTGCCGGACGGCGGCGTTGGCATAATTTGGGGGCCCGAAGCGCTACAATTGGCCCTGGTGATGGTTGACATGGGACGCTGCTGCCCATACTTTGCGCAGTCTCTTTCCCTGGGAACCGAGTTGTCCTGACCGAGGCTGCCCAATGGCGCGGCAAGCCACTGCTTCCGGACTCGATGGCCGTTCCCCGAACAAGCCGGTGAATCATGAAGGTCAAGAATTCGCTCAAATCCCTGCGTGGCCGCCATCGCGACAACCGCGTCGTTCGCCGCAAGGGCCGCGTCTATGTCATCAACAAGACGAACCGCCGCTTCAAGGCTCGTCAGGGCTGAAGCAGCCGGCGGGCGGACGGGCACTAGGCTGATCGGCCAGGTTTTCTTGCAAGGCCCGCCAGATACCAGCTTCATGCGGCAGTGACCTCACCGGTCGCTGCCGTTTTCGTTTGTTGACCGCTTACTGGATTTTCCAGGGCGCGGCGTTGGCTGCCTGAATCGCTGTCATCGCCTGGAGGTTTCCATCCACCCCTGAAACGCGCTAATGTCCTTATCGACCGCGAAGTTCGTACGAATGCGCAGTTTGAACTGACGAACTTCGCGGTCGGGACACGAGACTGAGAATGGGACCGGGGCCGGCGCTGTGGGCGCGGCGGCGGTACCACCGTGATTTTGCGGGTTTACGGGCGCAGGTAAGTTGATGGGTGTGTTTCCCCGACCAATTTGGCGCCATCTTTGAGCGTTACTCGAGTGGGCTCATGATGACATCGGCACTGCTGACACCTCGACACCATGCCCCTCGGCAACGCCACGCCCATCGACTGGGCGTGGCGTTGCTGACCATTGCCATGGGTCTTGTCCCGTTTTCGATTGGCGGGGCGCTCGCGCAAGAGCCCTCCCTGCCCGACCACGAGCAGCAACATCGCGCGCGCCCGGAACCGGCCCCGAAAAGCACGCCGCAACCGAACGCGCCAAAGGCCTGGGCGCCCAAGCCACGATCCGACGGCGCGCGCCCCTTGAAGCGCGTTCCACAGACGGCGGCGGAAAAAGCCAAGCGCCTGTCGGATCTTTATGCCCAGCTTGCAACGGCGGAGAGCGCGGAGAAGGCCAAGGTCTACTCCGAGCAGATCGAGCGGCTGTGGCGCATTTCGGGCAGCGATACCGTCACGCTGCTGATGAGCCGGGCGGCAGTGGCCGTCAAACGCAAGCGGTTTGACCTGGCCCGGAAACTCTACGATTACGCCGTCGAACTCGCGCCCGATTATCCCGAGGCCTACAACCAGCGTGCCTACTTCCACTTCACGCAGAACGAGTTTCGGGCGGCGGTGGGAGATCTGCGCCGCGTGCTGGCGCTTGATCCCAACCACTACAAGGCGCTCGAAGGCCTCGCCCAGATCTGGAAAGAGACGGGTGACAAGAAGGCGGCCTACGCGGTCACCAAGCACCTGGTGGAGGTCAATCCTTTCGCAGATGGGGCCGAGCGATCGCTTGAAGAGCTCAAGCGCGAAGTGGTCGGGCAGGATATTTAAGGTTTTGTCGCTCACGCACCGTATCGGCCTCCAGCCGGGCGCGCCGCACACTGCCTGGGCCGTTGTCGCGGCCTGAGCGTTTCCACACGAAGCGGAAACGCTGTAGCTTGGATGCTCTCACGGACCGTATCGGGCCTGCGGCTCTGCTTGATGCGCGCCCTACCCTGCCCCTATTCCGCGGCGGTGGTGTGCTGGCGTTCTTCCCGACGCTGCTTGAATGAGAGGCGCAGGGACGCAAACATCACGATGGCCATGAGCGGCACAGCGGCCATGTTGATGGCCCGCCAGCCCGCCTCCTGCTGGAGAAAACCGGACAGAAGAGCAGCGGTCGCGGTGGTGGCGTACACCGTGAAGTCGTGACTGGCCTGCACGCGCGAGCGCTCGATCGGCGTGTAAGTGGTAGTGAGCAGCGTCGATCCACCCACATAGGTGAAGTTCCAGCCCAGCCCAACCAACGCATTGCCAATCAGGAAGTTTGCGAAATCAACGCCGGCAATGTTCACGATTGCGCAGCCGACCTGGATCAGTGCGCCGGTCGCGATGATGTTGAGCACGCCGAACCGCTTGATGAGGTTGCCGGTGAAGAAGGACGGCAAAAACATCGCAATGATGTGGGCCTGGATGACGCTTGCGCTGTCCTGGAAATGGAAGCCGCAGGCCAACATGGCCAACGGCGTTGCCGACATCACCAGCGTCATGACGCCATAGCCGAACATGGACGACACGATGGCGGTGATATAGGCCGGCTGGCGGATGATCTCGCGCATCGGCCGGCCGCCCTTCTTGCGGTCCTCGGCCGTCAGCGGCGGAATGCGCAGCCATTGCACCAGTTCCAGGCTGAGAAGGCCGACGACCGCAATCGCCACATAGACCCCCATGAAGGTGATCGGCTCGAACCAGGACACTGCGGACTTCGCGAGCTGAGGGCCAAGCAGGCCCGCCACCACGCCACCAGCCATGACATAGGAAATGGCCTTGGCCTTGAAGTCACTGGGCGAGGCGTCGGCGGCGGCGAAGCGGTAGTACCAGGCAAAGGCCGCGGCAGCCCCCTGCAACAGGGCGGAGAAACACAGCAACTCGAAGCTGCGGATGTAGACCGCGTAGGCGGCGATGAGGCCGAACACGATGGCCAAGGTCGCGCCAATCGAGAAGCCGGCCTTGCGGCCAATCTTGCCCATCAACAGCGACGCCGGGATAGTGGTCAACATGATGCCGACGTGATTGAGAAAAATCGGCACCGTGGCCAATGTCTTGTCAGGTCCGAGCAGCGCGTATCCCGCCAGTGGCGTGGTTGCGATTCCCATCGACTGGGTGGTCATGAACAACGCCTGCGCCAGTGCCAGCACCAGCACGTTGCGGCGGACGTTCGATTGAGGCTCGGCCTGGGTCTGTGTCATCTATTGTCCGGACTTTTAAAAAAAGCAGAGCAGACTAACCTCTTTTTGCTACAAACGACAAAACTTTAGCTGCGGCATCCTGCCAACTCGCCTGCCAGGGGCGCTCTACTTTCCCCGCCCACCCGCTTCGAGGAAATTCCATGCTCCCGATGCCTCGCGCAGCCCGATCATCCACAAAAGAAGCGCCGAGCGGGTTGCATCAGCCCGGTAACGGCCTCAAAACTCGCCTGGAAATACCGATGCTGCCAGCCGGAGACCACCATTATGGATGAAATGCCCGTCGAACAGCAGCACAAATCCCTGCGGCGGCGGATCTACGAGATCATCGAGGATGGCCGAGGCGAGACTGCCGCATCGCTGTGGTTCGACCGGTTCATGGTCACACTCATCCTGTGCAACGTGGTCGCCTTCTGCCTCGAGACCGAGCCGTGGATTGCCGCGACCTGGGGGCACTATCTGCTGGCGTTCGAGAAATTCTGCATCATCGTCTTCACGATCGAGTACGTCCTGCGGCTCTGGACGGCCGTCGAAGTGCCGTTCCTGAAGCGGCTGCCGGGCTGGAAGGCGCGCATCAGATGGGCGAAACGGCCGTTCCTGGTGATCGACCTGATCGCGATCCTGCCGTCGTACCTCGGCCACTTCGTCGGGGTCGATTTCAGTGTGCTCAGGGTGCTGCGGCTGCTGCGCTTCCTGAAGCTCACGCGCTACTCGCCGGCCATCCACACCCTATTGAGGGTTCTCACGAACGAGCATCGTTCGCTGCTCGGCGCGCTGGTGCTGCTGATGGCCGTGCTGCTGATCGCTTCCACCGGCATGTACTACATCGAGGGCGGTGCACAGCCCGAAAAGTTCGGATCGGTTCCCGATGCGGCCTACTGGGCCATGACCACGCTGACGACGGTGGGCTATGGCGACGCCACGCCGATCACGGCTCTTGGCAAGCTATGGGCTTCGGCGACCATGTTGTGCGGCTTGTGCGTGCTGGCGCTGCCGGTGGCCATCATCGCTTCGGGTTTCTCGTCCGAGGTCAACCGCCACGATTTCGTGGTGACGTGGTCGCTGATGTCGCGCATTCCGCTGTTTGCCGATCTCGACTCCAACGAGGTCGCCCGACTGATGCCGCTGCTGCACGCCAAGAACATCTCGCCGCACACGGTCGTCATCCCGAAGGACACGCCGGGGGATGCCATGTATTTCGTCGCATCAGGCCAGGTGCGGCAGGTGTCGGACACCGTCACCCGGGACTACAGGATCGGCGATTTCTTCGGCGTGGTGGCGATGCTGGAGGACTCGATCAACTCGGGCACGTTCCGGACGGTCGTCCGATCCCGGCTCCTGAAGCTCCACCGGGAAGACTTCATCCAGCTCGAATTGGCCTCACCTGACCTGGCAGAGCATATCCGCAAGACCGGCGAGATGCGGCGGGACCTGAGGCAGCGCCGTGATGACGTGGCGGATGGAAAAAGCACCGTTGCAGACGACGCCAGCGACAAGACCGAGACGTCGTAAAGGCGAAAAGGCAGGCGCGGCCCGCCGCCACGGCTGCCGCGATGCTACTTGAGACAACGGCAAATTGCGTTCAAAACATGCGCATCTGCGCACTGAGCGCCAACTGCGGCGATGCGCCGAACAGCGAACTGGAGAGAACGATATGGACAAGGCCTTGTGGGACAAGGGCATGGCAGCCCGGAAAAGCACGCTTGGCGCGGAGTATGTCGAAAAGTCGATGACGACCGTCGATGACTTCAACCGCGAATGGCAGGACATGCTGAACGAGTTCTGCTGGGGCAAGGTATGGGGTGATGACCGCATTCCGGCCAAGACCCGCTCCATGATGAACCTGACGATGCTGGCCGCCCTTGGCCGGATGCACGAGTGGGAACTTCACCTCAACGGCGCGTTGAACAACGGCGTGACCGTCGAGGAGTTGAAGGCCATCCTGCATCAGATCGGCATGTATGCCGGCTTTCCGGCGGGCGTGGAGTGCTTCCGCATCGCGCGGAAAGTGCTCAACGAACGCGGCCTTAAGTAGTCTCGCGACTTCAATTGCCGGGCCGCGGACGTGGCCCGGCACACGATTCACTTATATTTGAAATTACTCTGGGGGCATCCCACGGTTCAGCACTCGACCTTGGCCTCTGTTCGTGCTTCACGAATGAAACCGCCATCGAGGGACCGTATTAGATGACCAAGAGTCCGAAATCGCCTCGCTTTCGATCCGATGCAGGGACGCTGCTGTTGCTCGTGATCCTGGCCTCCGGGTTTGGGCTATGGGCATCGCGCGATGCGGTCTTTCACTGGCTGGACCGGACCTTCTCCAACCGACCGCTGAATTCCGCCAAGTCCTGGCACTACCACCTGACGCGGCTGGACCTCGACACCATCCTGAAATCCAACGCCGATCTCGTGGTCACGGAATACTCGGCCAATGTCGGGGAAAATCGAGCCTGGACGCGCGAAGAGGTCGAGAAGATGAAGCGCAAGCCCGATGGCTCGAAGCGCCTCGTCCTCGCCTACCTCTCCATTGGCGAAGCGGAGAGCTATCGCTTCTACTGGAAGCCCGAATGGAAGGGGCAGGCCGTTCCTGGATGGTACGTGGCGGAAAATTGCGCCTGGCCGCGCAACTACATGGTGCGCTTCTGGCTCGACGGCTGGAAGGACATCATTTTCCGGGGGCCCGACAGCTTCCTCAAACGCATCGTCGATGCCGGGTTCGACGGCGTCTATCTCGACCGCATCGACGTCTTCTGGGAGCTTGAGAAGGAACGTCCCAGCGCGCGGGAGGACATGGTGCAGTTCGTGCGGGAAATTGCCGAAGCGGGTCGACGCATGAAGCCGGGGTTCCTGGTGATTGCACAGAACGCGGAGGACCTGCTCTCCGACCAGAGCTACCGCGACATCATTGACGGGCTGGGCAAGGAAGACCTGCTCTACGGGCACAGCGGCACCAACACCCCCAACCCCGAAAAAGACGTCACGGAATCCCGGACGCTCATCCGGGAGTTGCAGGATGACGAGAAGCCGGTGTTCGCGGTGGAATACGTGACAGACCCGAAACTGGTTGCAGATGCACGATCAAGGCTCGAAAGCCTCGGATACGTTCCCCTGATCGCACACCGCAGCCTCGATGGCCGTCCGCCCGGTGAAGCGCGGCCGCCGTCAACCATAAAATATGGCACGCCCGAGTGGATCAAGGAGAAGTGCCAAGACAAGCCGCATTGGTAAACCGCTGGACCCGCGTCATTTTGCGCAAGTCGAAGCCGGCGTTTGTGATACCTTGCCGGCCGCATCATCGCAGGCATTCGGAGTTCAACATGTTGTCTAGCAAAGGTTTCGTGGCCGGTCTGCTGCTGGTCGCAGCGAGCATCCTGCCCGCGGCGGCTCAAGGCGACACACAGCGCCCCAATCCGTTCAAGGGGGCGAAATCTTGGGCCTATCAGCTCAACAATCTTGGCGATGCCCAGCAGAAGCGTATTGCCAACAGTCCGTATGACCTTGTCGTCATCGACTATGCGCGTTCGGAGCAGAATGACGAGATCGAAGTGCCACTGACCAAGGAAGAGGTGGCGCGCATGAAGGTGAAGCCGGACGGTTCGAAGCGGCTCATCATTGCCTACCTTTCCATCGGCGAGGCCGAAAACAACCGCTACTACTGGAAATCGTCGTGGAACCGGCACAAGCCGTCCTGGATGCGTGGCGAAAGCCGGGAGTGGAAAGGCAACTACCTGGTTCGCTACTGGGAGCCCGCGTGGCAGCACATCATTTTCGGCAAACCGGGATCATATGTCGACCGCATCCTGGCGGCAGGGTTCGACGGCATCTATCTCGACCGGGCTGATGCCTACTATCGTTTCGGCGACACCAAACTCGCTCGCGACAGGATGTCGACCTTCCTGATCGATATCTGCAAATATATCCGCGAGAAGAAGCCTGACGCCGCGATCATGATGCAGAACGCGGAAGAGCTGCTGGAGCGACAGAACGTCGTCAACGCGATCGACGCCATCGCCAAGGAAGATCTCATCTACGGCATCAGCTACCACGAAGAGCTGAACAAGAAGG
>JBKDZY010000735.1:0-23930 GCA_047971765.1 Hyphomicrobiaceae bacterium
GCTGAACGCGCCGTCGCGCCTGCGCAGAAGTACTTCAGAAGCTCGATCTGGATACTTCTCGCAAGCCTGCTCCGACGTCTAGCTCTAACCATCTGACAAAAATAGCCTTTCTCAGCTACCTGTGTCAGCCCCTTTTGTTTTGTGTCACGCAACGTTGGCAACGGCGCCCACCAGCCGGCACTTGCACCATCGCGGCACACACTTCATGGTCCGGCCACACAGCACTTGCGACAACAAAAGAGGCGGCAATGCCCGAAAAGCCGAACATCCTGTTCATCATGGCCGACCAGTTGCGCTGGGATTACCTGGCCTACGCCGGCCACCCGCACATCAAGGCGCCGAACCTCGATCGGCTGGCCGCCAGGGGCGTGAACCTCACGCGCACCTATATCCAGGCCCCTGTTTGCGGCGGGTCTCGCATGAGCTTCTACACCGGCCGCTATAACCTGACCCATGGCGCCACCTACAACAACTTTCCGCTGCGGGTGGACGAGAAGACCATCGGTGACTACCTGAGGCCGCTCGGCTACCGGGTCACGCTGGTGGGCAAGACCCACTTCAAGCCCGATACCGAATCGCTGGCCCGCCTCGGCATTGATCCCGGCACCAACCCCGGCCTTCCCTATTGGCAGTGCGGCTTCGAGCCATTCGAGCGTGACGACGGCCTGCACCCGGAAGTGGAGGGATCACTGGCAGGCGCCGACCCGGCCTATAATCAATGGCTCCGCCAGCTTGGCTACCCGGGCATGAACCCTTGGCATGAATGGGCAAACTCGGTCGAGGGCGAGAACGGCGAAGTGCTATCCGGCTGGTCGATGCGCAATGCCCGCCGCCCGGCGCGCGTCCGGGAGGAGCACTCCGAAACGGCCTACATGACCGACCGCGCCCTGGCCTTCATGCGACAGGCGAGGGACGGCAAGCCGTGGTGCCTGCACGTTTCCTATATCAAGCCCCATTGGCCCTACATCGCCCCCGCGCCCTATCACGACATGTACGGCCCCGAGCACCTCATCCCCGCCAACCGCAGCGAGGACGAACGGAACCACCCGCACCCGGTCATCGCCGCATTCATGAAGCATGACGAGAGCGTGCATTTCTCACGCCAGGACGTGCGCGAGACCGTGATCCCGACCTACATGGGCCTGATCACGCAGTTCGATCACCATGTCGGACGACTGATCGACCATCTCGAAGAAACCGGCGAGATCAACAACACGATCATCGTCGTCACCTCCGACCACGGCGACTACCTGGGCGACCACTGGCTTGGCGAGAAGGACCTGTTCCACGAGGAAATCGTCCGCATCCCACTGATCGTCGTAGACCCGCGCCCGACCGCAGACCGCACCCGCGGCAGGACAATCGACCAGCTTGTCGAGGCCATCGACCTCGCCCCCACATTCCTCGAGTGGGCCGGTGGCGAACCCGAACCGCACCGGCTCGAAGGTCGCTCGGTCTGCCCATTGATCGAGAATGCTTCTGTGGACGGCTGGCGGCATGCGGTGTTCTGCGACAGCGATTTTTCGCTGCGTCACGCACGGCGGACCCTTGATCTCGAACCCGACGAGGCGCGCGGCTTCATGGTCCGCACCCGACGCTGGAAATACGTCCATTTCGAGCGGTTCGCACCGCAGCTCTTTGACCTTGAGGCCGATCCAGAGGAGCTCCACGATCTGGGAGAAAGCCCCGCCCATGAAACCGTGCGGGCGGACATGAAGAATCTGTTGTTCTCGTGGGCGCTGACCCGGAAGACGCGCACCACCGTCAGTCACGACTATATCCGCCGCGTCACTGGAGGCGCCCGCGCGCGCGGCTACCGCTTCGGGGAGTGGTGAAGAGAAACGACAAAGAAGGCGTCACCGCAAGATGACGCCTCGGCTCTTCCGATGATGAAGCAAGCCCCCTCAGGCCTTGGCGACAGCGCGGCGCGCCAGAACGCCAATCAGATGCGCCCGGTAGGCGGCGCCCGCATGAATGTCGCTCAACATGCCATCGGCCGGCACCGCCACCCCTTCGAGCGCGGCAGCCTCGAAGGTCCGGCCCAGCGCATCCTCGAAAGCGGTTGCCCGGAACACGCCGTCTTCGCCGGCACCGGTCACCGCCACGCGAACGCCTTCGGTCGTTTCGGACACCATGACGCCGACCATGCAGTAGCGCGAGGCCGGATGCGGGAACTTCACGTAGCCGGCCCGCTGCGGCACCGGAAATTCCACCGCCGTGATGATCTCGCCGTCCTCCAGCGCCGTCGTGAACAGGCCCTGGAAATAATCGTCGGCCGCAATACGGCGCTTGTCGGTGACGACCGTTGCCCCGAGGCCAAGCACAGCCGCCGGGTAGTCGGCGGCAGGATCGTTGTTGGCGAGCGAACCACCCATCGTGCCACGGTTGCGCACATGCGGATCACCAATGCCACCCGCAAGCTCCGCCAGCGCCGGGATCAACCGCTTAATGTCCGACGACGCAGCCACGGTCGCATGGCGCGTCATGGCGCCGATCACGATGGTCTTCCCATCCACCCGGATACCTGCGAGATCGGAGAGACGGGCCAGCGAAATCAGGTCGCTCGGCGATGCCAGCCGCTGCTTGAGAACAGGAAGAAGCGTCTGCCCACCCGCCAGATAGCGGGCTTCGGCGGCCTTGGAGAACGACTGGCGTGCCTCCTCGACAGAGCCAGCGTGACGAAAGGTAAAGGCGTACATCAGCTGCGGCTCCTCGTAACCTGCATGGCCTTGGCACCAGCCATGATCGCTTCCACGATATTCTGGTAACCGGTGCACCGGCACAGATTGCCTTCGAGCCCCTCGCGAACCTCATCTTCCGTCGGTGACGGGTTCTGCTGGGCAAGCGCGACACCGGTCATGATCATGCCCGGCGTGCAGAAGCCACATTGCAGGCCATGGTGATCCCTGAACGCCGCCTGCATCGGATGCAGCGTGTCTCCATCGGCCAGCCCTTCGATGGTGGTGACGCTCATCCCGTCCGCCTCGACCGCCAGCATGGTGCAGCTTTTGACCGACACGCCATCCACGTGCACCGTGCAGGCGCCGCATTGGCTCGTGTCGCACCCGATATGGGTACCTGTCAGGCGTAGACCATCGCGCAGCAGGGCGGAGAGCAACTGGGTGTCCGGCACATCGACCTCGTGCCGCGTGCCGTTGACAGTAATCGTGATGCGAGCCATGGACCTGGACGTCCCTTCTATCGGAAGCAGAAGAAGCTGACCCTGAGCCTAGCCCGAGCCACGTAGCCCTGCCAACCCTTGCGCGAAGGCCCGCTCGGACCGGACCACGCCTGTCATTTCCAGGCGAAAGTCTGGCGTCCGGTGCCGTGCACATGCACGGCGATCTTGATGCGGTCGCCAACCTTCGGTGCCGTCTCGTCGCGCGGAGCGATCAGATGGGCCACGCGCTTGTCGTCGAGCTTGACGTCCACCTGCAGGCTGCTTTCCGCGACAGCCGCACGGAACTTGCCCCTCAGCGGCCCCACATAGACAACCGTGCCGTCCACTTTCTGCGTCACGAAGCTTGAGTCCAGGTTCTCGAAATAGAGAACACCGGACATCAACGCGATGACGACCGCAATCACGCCGACCCAGCGCAATTTCCGCATCATGAGTGCGCGATCCAGGCGCTTGCGCGTTTCTTCTCTCATGGCTTTCGCTCCCAATGGCTCCGGCCCGGTGCATGAGTAGAACGCAACCGCCGAAGCACGATCATGGCGCGTTAAGCCAGATCTATGACAATATTTCCACCCCCATCCAGGCCTGCCGTCGCGCCCGGCGTGATGACTGTGGTCGAATCGTACTCTTCCACGATCGCCGGTCCCGAGATCGGCGTTGCCAGGTCCGAACGCCGGCAAATCCGGGCCGCAACCCAGCCGTGCGGCTCCCCGAAATAGGCGCGTCGTGCAGCTCCCGGACTGGGCTCGGGACGCGACAAGCGGACGCGCTCCGGTACGCCGACGCCATCCCGCAGGCCCCGCCCCACGACCTGGATCGATACCAGCTCCACCGGCTCTTCCGCCCCCGCCCGGTGTCCGTAGACCCGCTCGTGCTCTTCCCCGAAAGCCTCCTCGAGACGCCGAGCCATGGCATCGTCGACCGGCCCATCCGGCACTGGTATCATCAGTTCGAAACTCTGCCCCACATAGTGCATGGCAGCAGAGCGCGACACGCTTGCCTTGTCGTCGCCAAAGCCCTCGCCCGCCAGTTGCCGCCGCGCATCGGCTTCGATTTGCCGCCATGCCAGGTCGATCGCCGCCAGGTCGCTCCCCCTCAGCTGACGCCGGAAGGTTCGCGAGAAGTGGTGCTCCACGTCCGCATAGAGCAGTCCGAACGAGGAGAACAATCCTGCCGACGGCGGAACGACGATCCGCTTCATGCCGAGCGCCGATGCGAGCCCGGCAGCGAACAGCGGCCCGTTGCCGCCGAACGCGAACAGCGCGAATTCCCTGGGATCGCGCCCCCGCTCTGTCGAAACCGCCCGAATGGCCCGGATCATGTTGGAGGCCGCAATCTTGTGTGCGCCCAGCGCCGCCTGCTCCACGCTGAGCCCCAGCGGCCGCGCCACCACGCGCTCCAGTGTGTCTCGCGCCTTTTTGGCGTTGAGCTTCAACGCGCCGCCCACCAGATGTTCCGGATTGATGTACCCCAGAACCACATTGGCATCTGTGACCGTCGGAACCTCGCCGCCGGCGTCATAGCAGACCGGACCCGGCATCGCGCCTGCGCTCTCCGGCCCGATCTGTAGCGCGCCGCCCTGGTCGATCCACACATGACTGCCCCCGCCCGCACCGATTTCCGCAAGGTCGATGGCAGGCACCTTGCAGACATACCCGGCGCCCGTGAGCAACCGCGACCCGGCCATGATGCCCGCCCCAACCGACTGCTCCTGCGCCCGCATCACCACGCCCGCCTCGACCATGGAGGCCTTGGCGGTCGTGCCCCCCATGTCGAACGTGATGATCTTGTCGAGGCCCTTCACCTCGGCCAGCTTGCCGGCACCGACAACCCCGCCCGCAGGCCCGGATTCGATGATGTTCATGGGCTTTTCGGCAGCCGCCGTGTCCGTGGTCAACCCGCCGTTGGATTGCATCAGCAGCAGTTGTGCGGGAATACCGCCGGCATCGAGCCCCCGCCGCAAGGCTTTGAGGTACGTCGCAACGATCGGCATCACGTAGGCGTTGATGACCGTTGTCGATGTACGCTCATACTCCTTGATTTCCGGCAGCACCTCGTAGGAGATCGAGTAGGGCAGGAACGGCGCCTTGCGCGCGATGATGTCCTTGATCATCAGCTCGTGCACCGGATTGGCGAACGAATTGAGCAGGCAGACCGCGATCGCCTCGACCTCCTCCGCCAGCAGTGCCTCGACCTGCCGCTCCGCATCATCCGGATCGAGTGGCCGCTCGACATGACCCCTGCCATCGATCCGCTCGTCGACCACACGTCGCAGATAACGCTCCACCAGCGGCGGCGGCTTCTCCCAGGCGATGTCATAGAGGCGTGGCATCCGAAGCGTGCGGATCTCGAGCGCATCGCGAAACCCTTTGGTCGTGATCAGCCCGACACGCGCGCCCTTCTGTTCGAGAATGGCGTTCGACGCGACCGTCGTGCCATGCCGGATCTCCTCGATGGCCGCACCATCGAGACCGCTTTCCCGGAAAACCTCGGAAAGGCCGTTGACGATGGCCGCGGCATAGTTCTCGACGCTCGACGAGATCTTCTTGGTGTGGATGGTGCCATCGGAGCCAAGCAGCACGATGTCGGTGAAGGTGCCGCCAATATCAACGCCGACCCGATAGGTGTTTGAAGACGCCATCTGCTCTACTCCGCCGCCTTGTCTGTGGTACCACGGTCGGGAAGCGGGTCCTGCCACTGCACCTTGGGCACGCCACTCCATCCCCGTTTGCGGCGGATATCATCCTGGCATGCCTTGGTGGCAGCCGTGTCGATGGTCCATGTCGCGGTGCTGATCACCACGCCATAGTCGGCCTCGGCCTTCTCCGGGGAAAGAAACGCGTTGCGCACGTCCCGCATGACCATGACGGGATCGCGGTCGAGCGGATCCCCCCAGCCACCGCCTCCCGGATGCGTGTGCTGGAACACATCTCCCTTCTTGATGTCCATGGTCACCTTCGAGGGCAGCGGCCGGTTCTCGGCAGACGGATTGAGATGATTTTCCGAAGGCTGTCCCGGACTGCCGCCATAGAGCCCGAACGGCCGATGCGTCTTGCGGTCCGACCGCACCGAGAGCTGGGCCGCGTCTTCATTGAAGCGGTAGGCCCGCTTGAACGGCACCCCGCCCCGGAACTTGCCCGCTCCCGCACGATCCGGCACGAATTCATAGGCCAGCACCGATACCGGCTGCTCGGCCTCGATCACCTCCGCCGACGGGCAGGACTGGTTGGCAAACATGTGCGAGTTGCCGTTGAGGCCATCGGCCCACGGCCGCGCGCCCCACGCCCCGCAGGTGAATTCCACATAGACGAAGGGCTTTCGGTCTTTTGTGTAACCGCCGATCGAGATGCCGCTGTTGCCACCATCACCGGCCGCCTTCACCTTGTCGGGCAGCATCATCGCCAGCGCGCCATACATGCAGTCCACCATGCGGAACCCTGTGAGGCCACGCGCCGCGCACGCGGCTGGCAGCACACCGTGGCCGACGGTGCCTGGTGGGCATATGACCTCGATGGCCCGGAACACGCCCTCGTTGTTGGGAATACCCTGCGGCAGCACCGACCTGACACCCGTATAGGACGCCGATTTCGTGTAGGAGAGCGTATTGTTGATGGCACCGCGCACCTGCGGGCTGGTACCCGTCCAATCGACCACCATGTGATCGCCGGTCTTGCGCAACGTGACGAACAGGCGGATCGGTTTTCCCACATCGACCCCGTCATCGTCGATCCAGTCCTCGAAGCTCCACTCTCCATCCGGAAGCTCTTTCAGGGCTGCCCGTGTCAACCGCTCCGCGTAGTCGATGGTTTCGTTGAGCATCCGCCTGGTCAGATCCGGCCCCCACTTCTCGACGATCTCGGCGAACTGTTGTTCGGCAATATGGCAGGCGGCAAGTTGCGCGCGGAGATCACCCTGCACCATCACCGGCACACGCACGTTCTTCTCGATGAAGGTCATGATGGTCTTGTTGAGGACGCCCTTGTCGTAGAGCTTCATGGGCGCAATCCGCAGGCCTTCGGCATAGATCTCGGTCGAATCGGAGGCATTCGAACCCGCCACCCGTCCACCTACGTCCGTGTGGTGGCAGACCGTGCACGCAAAGGCGAGCCGCTCGCCGTTGTGGTAGAGCGGCTTGAAAATGAAGATGTCGGGCAGATGCATGCCGCCATCGAACGGGTCGTTCATGATGAAGACATCGCCCGGTGCCATGTCGCTGCCATAGTGCCGCATGACGGCTTCCAGCGCCGTTGGCGTCGAACCGAGATGCCCGGGAAGGGTCAGACCTTGCGCGGCGAGGCGGCCCTGTCCATCCGCAAAGCCCGTTGAGTAGTCCATGTTGTCCTTCAACACCGCCGAATAGGTGGTGCGGAAGACCGTGAGGGCCATCTCATCGGCAATCGAGAAAATGGCGTTCTTGAAAAGCTCGAAATCGACGGGGTCGATGGACGTATCTGTCATGACGCGGCGGGGCCCATTGAAAGGTCTGGCAGGAGAGGTCTCGAGTGCGGTACATTTGGCGCCTCAGGGTGCCGGATCGAATAGCCCTGGGCAAGTGTTCCAGGTTCGCCAGCCCAGGGAAGCGGACGCAGCCCGGCTGTCCTGCCATGACTATCGCCACGGCCCCTTGAAAGATTTAATCACCGCCCCGCAGAAGGTGGAGCAAAATGATATGACCGAAGCCAAAGTCACACATTGGGACACCGCCTACCGGGACAAATCCGAGGCCCAGTTGAGTTGGCAAGAGGCTGAGCCGGCAGTCTCGCTGGACCTGATCGACAGCATCGGATTGAGCGCCAGTTCCTCGGTCATCGACATCGGCGGCGGAACCTCCCGCCTGGCAGGTGCCTTGCTTGCCCAAGGCCTTTCCGATGTGACCGTGCTGGATCTGTCTCAAGTTGCCCTGGATATGGCCCGGAACAGCCTGGGACAAGCTGGCGAGACGGTGACATGGGTTTGCGCAGACATCACGTCCTGGAGCACGGATCGCCAGTACGACCTGTGGCACGACAGGGCCGTGTTCCACTTTCTCGTGGACGCATCAGAGCGGGCTGCCTACCTCGACAAACTTGCAAACACCGTACGCGGCGGCCACGCGATCATCGCGACATTTGCCCTGGATGGCCCCGAGACCTGCAGTGGTCTGCCGGTTGCCCGATACAGCCCCACAGATCTTGCAGGTCTTCTGGGAAGGGACTTCAAGCTCCTGACGCACCGCGATCATAGGCACCAGACGTCCTGGGGCAGAAGCCAGTCCTTCCAGTTCAGTCTTTTCCAGCGCCGCCCTGTGAGCGTTTCAGGTTGAGATGGACGTCACACACCACCCCACGCACGACGATGCCTGGAAAAACGCACCAGCGCGTCCCCGGGCCATCGCCTTGCTTCCTGGAAAATCCCGTCAGTACGTGTATTTCGCTGTCGCGACAAAGCGCTCATCGCAGCCGAATACGCGACCGGAACAGAAGCCGTCGGTAAACCCGGCTCCGGAATTGTTGTTCTTGATATTCGTGTCCCAGTAGCGGAAATCGAGCGAGAACCTGTCACCAAACCCGAGCGTCGTGCCGACGTTCCAATAGAGATAGTCATCCGCCCCGTTACCAAAGACAGCCTTGTACGCCTGCGCATCACCTGATTGGTAGCCAAGCGTCGCGCTCACGGACGGCGTGACGTTGCGGATCGCGGCGAACCCTTGGGAAAAGGTGCCCTCGACAGTCCATACGTCACCAGTCTTGCCCGAGTACTCCGGCGAATAGAAAACGGTGACCCCGGCCGATGCATCCTTCCAGAGATTGGTGCTGGCCCCGAGCTTGAGTTCGACATAGTCGAGTTCCGCGCCCGGGTCGAAGGCATTCGGATAGGCATAGTAGATGACCCCGATATCGAATGACACCGGCCCCAGCACCGGCTTGATACCGGCGTAGAGGTCAATCTCGGCATTGGCCACGTCCTTCGTTCCGGCATGGCCGAAATCGATCAGCGAACTCCAGACACCAAAGTAGAGCCACTTGTAGGTCGCATCGATGCCACCCTGCACCGCCGGACGGCTACCCGACTGCGAAAAGCCCCGAAAAACATAATCGGTCGTGCCGGCGAAATTGGCCGAGAACTGCAACTCGCGCTTCGGCTCTTCGTAGCCGCCATCTTTCACGCTTCCCTCGCCGAACCCGCCGGCAAACGCCGGGGAGGAAATGAACGCTGCCGAAAGGAGTGCGCCCGTGGCCACAAGCCGTCTGAAATTCGTCGTCATGTTGTCTTTTTTCCTGACCATCGCGAATGACATCGAGCCATCCGAATCGGCGCCCGCTGACAACCAGAGTCAGCCAGGCGGCAGCACTCCAACAAGATCAACTTCCAGGCATTCCCGGTGCCACCACCACATCGTGACCAATTCGCAACAAATGATTATAATACAATGATAACAATAAGAATTATATGAATTGAAACAATTCGATCCAGGAATGGACTGCGATGCCATTTGCGGCATCCGGCCTGCACTTGGGCAATCTGCCCGGCTTTCCATCAGGGTGCCCGAAGAAGCTGCACGCAGAACCTGCCGAATCCGCCCCCGGCATCACCCGGACACCAGCGGCCACCATCAGTGGCGCACCACGTCGGCACCGCTTGAAAGATCGCTGCACCTTGGGCACCTTGGTGCGCAAGCGTCATTCCGGATGCACAAGCGAACCAGACATCCGGTGTTAGGCAGAACAAAGGGATTTGGCGTTGAATCAGCAAACCGGCCGTAGCCGTGCGGCCCTCGTGACGGGCGCCAGCCGCCGCATCGGCAAGGCCATCGCCTTGGACCTGGCCCGAAACGGGTGGGACATTTGCGTTCACTATCATGCGAGCGCCAGTGAGGCCGCGCAGGTCGTGGCCGAAATCGAGGCCGCGGGCCGCCGCGCCGTCGCCTTGCGTGCAGATCTCGCCGAAACGGATGCTCTCCCCGCACTGATGGCACAGGCCGTGGCAGCGCTCGGTCCGGTCAGCAGCCTCATCAACAACGCCTCGACCTTCATCGACGACGAGCTTTCGACCCTGGACCCGCAAACCTGGGATCAGCAGGTCGCGGTGAATCTGAAAGCGCCGGTGTTCCTCGCCAAGGCATTTGCCGGGCAACTGCCCCCCGGCATCGGCGGCAACGTCATCAATATCATCGACCAGCGCGTGCTCCAGCCTCTGCCGGGGCTCCTCTCCTACGCCATCACGAAGGAAGGCCTCTTCGGCGCCACCAGGCTGCTCGCTCAGGCCCTGGCCCCCCGCATTCGCGTCAACGCCATCGGTCCGGGGCCGGTGCTCCGCAACGTCCGCCAGACCGAACAGGCCTTCACCGCCGAGGCCCACGCCACGCTGCTCGGCAAGAGCGTGACCCCGGACGAGATTGCCCAGGCGATTCGATTCATTCTTGACGCCCCTTCCATGACCGGACAGATGATTGCGATCGACGCTGGCCAGCACCTGTCACGCACCGTCATCCAGGATTGACGCCAACCAGCCGAGCCGTCCGTGGCCCGATCCTCATCCGGGATGCCAGGCCACGCATGAAACGCCCACGAACGACAGCACATGACCAGCGAGACCATGGCCGACCGAGACGCCAAGACCGAGATGTTGACGGATGCCAGCCGGCGCCCCCCCCGCATGGTCTTCATCGACGGCCTGGAATTGTTGGCGAGCGTCGGCGTCTTCGAGGTCGAAAAGCGTTATGAACAGCGAGTTGTCGTATCCGTGACGCTCGCCGTCGATGATCATTACGACGGCGCCTCCGATCGGCTCGATCAAGTCGTCGATTACAGCGTGATCGTCGATGCCTGCAGGCTGATTGTCGATGGAACGCATTTCAATCTCATCGAGACGCTCGCCGAACGCATTGCCGACGCTGCACTGTCCGACCCCAGGATCGGCGTGGTCACGGTGAAAGTGGAAAAACCCGACATCATTGCCGGATGCAGGAGCGTGGGCATCGCCATCACACGCGAACGCACAACGGCCAGGGACGCTCCCCCCCAAGCATGATGGGCACAGGAAGCCGCAAGCGTCACTGACCGGCGCCGGCCTGCCGGACTCGATCCAGGCATCCGCATCCGCGTCTGCGGCCACCCCGCAACAGCCATAAATCCTCCCGCCAACCCCCATCAGATTTTTGCGCACGTGCCCAATTCGTGCCTGAAACATCAGCGACAAAGGATACAGCTCGTCGTGGGGGACAGCTTAACACAACGTTAAGGTTAACCGTATAGCGCTAGCGGATGGGAAACCGTTCCGAGTGCGTGTGCGTACTGCGCAGAACAGTTGGGGGTCCAATGAAGTGCCGAATTTCCCTTGGCGTCGCTGCCGGTCTGTTTTTATTGCCGACCATGGCTTCCGCAGCGAACGTGCCAGCCATCAAGACGTCGTCCTCGAACCGTGTCCCGGAATGCGCGACACCCGGGCGCCTGACCGATTTCCTGAAATCCGGCAATGCCAGCCTTGATCCGCGCTTCTCGAAAATCGCCATCGATTACATGCGCCAGGGCGAAAAGCTGGGCCTGCGCTGGGACTACACCTTTTTCCAGATGATCCTGGAAACCGGCTATCTCACCTACCGCGGCGACAATGGCCGACCCGGCGACGTTAAACCCTCGCAGAACAATTTCGCTGGCATCGGCGCCACCGGCGGCGGCAATCCCGGAGAGAGTTTCTCGGATGTCGATACCGGCGTCCTGGCCCACATGCAGCACGTCCTGCTCTATTCCGGCGCCACCATCGACAATCCGGTCGCAGAGCGCACCCGCAAGGTCCAGGAATGGGGCGTCCTCAACAAGTTGAAGAAGCAGTCCCATCGCCACCCGATCACCTTCGCCCAGCTGGCGAAGATCTGGGCGCCACGATCCAACTACGTATCCGGCCTCGAGACCCTGGCTGACAAGTTCTACTCCGGCTACTGCAAGGAACGCGATCCTCATCCGGAATGGGTGGCCGAGGCGCGCGGCATTGCGACCCGGAAAACGGCATCCGCCGGGAACCCCAATGGCAACAGGCCCAGCAGGGGCGATGAATTGGCACGCCGCGCTATCGAGGAAGGCAAGGCCCAGGACGACAACACCTTGTCCGGCCTTGGCGCAGCCGGACTGGGCTCCGTTGTCACCCCCTCCTACAGCATTCTGAATTCGCCATCCGACAGCGCCGATGAAGGCCCTGACAAGCCCGCCGCCAGCGCGAACGCGGGGCACCCGGCCCGTTTCCTGACCGCCTCTGCGGCCAGCAACCTCGCCGCCAGCATCACACCTCCCCCCACGCCCAAGCCACACGGCTGCCACGTCTGGACGGCGAGCTACGGTGGGTTGAAAGCCTTGATCATCCGCGTCAAGGCGCCAAGAAGCACCGAGTACACCGTGCTTGAGGTCAACGAGGCCAACGCCAGGCGTGAGGCCGAAGCCTACATCGCCGCATATGCCAAGGGCGGAGAGATTGCGGGCGAATTCCAGAACCAGAGCCAGGCACTCGACAAGGCATTCAAACTTTGTCCTGAGAAATAATACGTTTGACGCCGGTCCGACTGTTCCACAACCGACGGACCGGCCGCGGTATTTCTCCTCAGCCTGAACTATGTACTGCCTCGGTTGGCCGACGCATGGCGATCCACCAACGGGAGCAGCGGCCGGGAGCCACGATCCATCAATGACGACAACCGTGAACCAGAAAGTGCGGGCCGGTACGGCGCCCTTCTTCGCAACTGTCACCATCGCCGCAGCAGCTCTCGTGGTTTCCGGCGTCGACGCCATGGCCCAGCGCCTTCCCGAGATCCGCATGACCGCCCGCAACCAGGTGCCCGCCTGCGTGACGCCGGACCGCATGATGCGGTTTCTGGCTGATCGCAACAGCCGCCTGCTGCCCAAGTTCCGGCATATCGCCCACGACTACCGCAGATTGGGCGAACAGCTCCGGATCCGCTGGGACTATGCCTTCTTCCAGATGATCGTCGAGACCAACTACCTGAAGTTCAAGAACAACGCCGGGCAGGGCGACGTCAGCCCACGGCAGAACAACTTTGCCGGCATCGGCACGACCGGCGGTGGCGTCCCCGGCAACAGCTTTCCCGATGTGCCGACCGGCGTGCTGGCCCAGCTCCAGCACCTGACGGCCTATTCGGGCGTACATGTCGCCAATCCGGTGGCCACAAGGACACGCGACAAGCAGGATGACATCATTTCCCAGTCGCGGCGGTTGCGGCGCCCGGTCACCTTTCGCGATCTGTCCCGCCGCTGGGCCGTGGACCGGCGCTATTGGCGCTCCATCGAGTCCATCGCTTCACGCTATCGCAGCCAGTACTGCAGGGGCCGCGACGGAGCCGAGGAAAGACAGGAGCTGGCGGAACGGCGCGCCCTGAACACCCCCCAAAGGGTTGCCCACCGGCCCGCACCCAACAGGATCATGGCGGCCGGCACCTGGAGCACTTCGAAGACGCGCAACGCAGCCATCGACGCCCAGGGCAACACGGCAGGCTTCACCGTGCCCATACCGCGCCTGGCGCAACGCCCCCCCGCCCCCGCGCTGCCCTCGGTCACGACCTGCCGGGTGTTCACGGCAAGCTACGGCGGGACCCAGAACATGTTGATCCGCCAGCAGATCGGCAGCGAGCTGCGCTATACGGCCTTGCAGGTCCTGGATGGCCGCGAGCAGGGCCTGGCCAGCACCTTCATCCGCCAGCATGCCCCCGGCGGCGAGGCTGTCGCCCTGTTTCCGGATCGCCAGCACGCCTTGCAGAAGGCCTTCAGCTTGTGCCCCTCGGCCGCATACTCGGCAGGTTGATCAGCACCCCTCCTTATTTGCCGTTTTGTGGAAGCGGGAATTTCACGCATCCGGCTGGGTGGACGCTCGCGCGAAACGGCATTAATGCTGGCGGCGGCCCGGCACCCTTGGCTGCGCGGGTTTGAAGAGTGCGTGGACAACGAGGGCCATCGTGAGCGCTGACACTTCTGTATCCAGGAAAGACATGGCGAACGCTATCAGGGCGCTGGCCATGGACGCTGTTGAAACTGCCAAATCCGGCCACCCGGGAATGCCCATGGGCATGGCGGACGTGGCAACGGTCCTATTCACCGAGCACATGAAATATGACGCGGCAGCGCCCGATTGGCCCGACCGCGACAGGTTCGTGCTCTCCGCCGGGCATGGCTCCATGCTGCTCTACGCGCTGCTCCATCTCACGGGCACGCCCGGCATGACGCTCGACGAGCTGCGCAACTTCCGCCAGCTCGGCGCCAAGACCGCCGGCCATCCCGAATATGGCCACGCCGCTGGTATCGAGACCACCACCGGACCACTGGGACAGGGCCTCGCCAATGCCGTCGGCATGGCACTGGCCGAGCGTATTCTCAATGCCCGCTACGGCGACAGCATCGTCGATCACCACACCTGGGTGATCGCCGGCGACGGCTGCCTGATGGAAGGCATCAGCCAGGAAGCCATTTCCCTCGCCGGCCATCTGCGCCTCGGCAAGCTGGTGGTCCTCTTCGACGACAACGGCATTTCGATCGACGGCCCTACCAGCCTGGCAACCAGCGAAGACCAAGTTGCCCGCTTCAAGGCATCCGGCTGGGCGACGCTGGAAGTGGACGGTCACGATCCGGAAGCCGATTCCGCTGCCATCGCCAAGGCCAGGGCGGACAGCAGCCGCCCCTGGCTGATCGCCTGCAAGACCCGTATCGGGTTCGGCGCCCCCACCAAGGAAGGCAAGGCCTCCTCTCATGGCTCGCCGCTTGGTGCCGACGAGATCAAGGGCACGCGCGAACGCATCGGCTGGCCGCACGCACCATTCGACATTCCTGCGCCGATTGCCAGCGCATGGAAGACCGCAGGCGCGCGCGGCAAGGCCAATCGCTCCGACTGGGAGACCCGGTTCGGCGAACTGGACGCAGCCCAGCAGGAAACACTCCTGCACCCCGATGCTGCCGCCAAGGGTGCCATCGACGCCGCGATCAAGGCCGCCAAAGAGGCAGCCATCGCCGAAACCGGTCAGAAAGCGACGCGCGTGTGGTCGGAATTGACCATCAACCGCCTTGCCGACGCCTGCCCGTCCCTGATTGGCGGCTCCGCCCCCCTCCCCGGCGCGAACCTCCCCAGGGCCATATCGCCCGCTGCCATCGCACCCGGCAATTTCGCGGGCAGCTATGTCCACTACGGCGTGCGTGAGCACGCCATGGCCGCCGCCATGAATGGCATGGCGCTGCATGGCGGGCTGCTTCCCTATGGCGGCACGTTCATGGCGTTCACCGACTACTGTCGCCCATCGATCCGCTTGTCGGCGCTGATGGGCCTGCGGGTGATCTACGTCATGACGCACGACTCCATCGGCCTTGGCGAAGATGGCCCCACCCACCAGCCGGTCGAGCATCTGGCGGCCTTGCGGGCCATCCCCAACCTGCACGTTTTCAGGCCGGCGGACGGCGTCGAGACTGCGGAATGCTGGGCCTTGTCACTCGAAACAGCGAAAACCCCGTCGATCCTGGCACTGACCCGGCAGGGTGTACCGAACCTCAGAACCGCTGACGGCGCTGGCAACCAGAGCGCCAAGGGCGGCTACGTTATTCGCGCACCGCAAGGCGGCGAGCGTGATGTAACCCTCATGGCAACCGGATCGGAAGTGGGCCTGGCCGCCGCAGCAGCCGACGCCCTGGCGAAGGGCGGTATCAACGCCGCCGTCGTGTCGATCCCGAGTTTCGAGCTGTTCCGTCAGCAGCCAGAGGCCTACCGCGCCGAGGTGCTGGGCCAGGCTCCGCGCATTGCCGTCGAGGCGGGCATCGAGCAGGGCTGGCGGGAATGGCTGCGCCCCGAGGACAAGTTCATCGGAATGAGCGGCTTTGGCGCCTCCGCGCCGGCATCGAAGCTGTTCGAGCACTTCGGCATCACACCGGACAATGTGATGAAAACGGCAAAAGCGTTGCTGAAGTAGTCGCTCGGCGACCTGTCAACACTGGCGTGGCGGGGATGGGACATCCCCGCCACGCTAGGCCCTGTTACAGGACAGGCCGACGGATCTCGTAGAGCATGAGGCCGGTGGCCACGGCGAGATTGAGCGAATCGAGTTGTCCCATCATCGGGATGCGCACGAGACGATTGCACAACGCCGCAGCCTCGTCTGAAATCCCGCGACCTTCGTTCCCCATCACCAGCATCACCGGTGCACGGTAGGCCCCATCGCGGTAATCGGCTGCGCCCAACAGCGATGTACCGACGATCTCCCCCGCCCATGATCCCGCGATCGCACTGAAACCTGCAAGGTCGCCACGCCCGATCGGCATTGCG
This sequence comes from Hyphomicrobiaceae bacterium, assembly GCA_047971765.1. Taxonomy (GTDB): domain Bacteria; phylum Pseudomonadota; class Alphaproteobacteria; order Rhizobiales; family Hyphomicrobiaceae. Next base: position 16,460 of record JBKDZY010000735.1, read on the forward strand.
AAGACCGACCCCATGCTGGCGCGCACCGCTTCCCGCGAATAGGGGTCACAGGTGTTGCCAACCAGAAGGACACCGGTGGCGCCAGCCGCATCGGCAGTCCTGAGAATGGTACCGAGATTGCCCGGATCGCGGATCTCTTCCAGCACCACCCATAACGGCGATTGCCGGGCGATTGCCGGCCCAACATTGCCAGCGTCACCCTCGATGGCTTCCAGGGACAACCACCGCTGCTCGAATACGGCCATGACGGATTGCGGATTGTCCTTTGCCGCCAGCTTCTCGAGAACGGCGGAGTTGACGTCCAGATGATCGGCGCCGGCGCCATGCGCCCAGTCCGCGAGATCGCGAATCGCCGCGTTATCGACAGTGCCCGGCCCCGAAATGAAGATCTTCGGCGTCCAGCCATGGTCCCGGGCTGTGATCAGCACCGAAGCGCCCTCGGCCAGGAAGAGTCCGGTGTCCCGCCGCACTTTCCGCATCTCCAGCGAGCGGACCAGCTTGACGGTATCATTCTGCAGGCTGGTAATCGTGCGCCGTTGACCTGTCATGACCTGATCTTGTTCCCGCTCGTAGTCATCCGCCAGCTATAGCGTTTCCGCTTCAGGTGAAAACGCTCAGCCAGCGCGAGTGCAAACAAACAAGCCAAACCAATTCAGGCCTGGCCGGAATTGGCCTGGCCGGCGCTTGACCAGCGCACGAACTGCGACGTTGGTACCGACCAGCCATCGCCCTCCGGGCGGATGGCCAGTTCACCGACCTCGACAGAACCGGCGCGTCCCGAGATTTTCTCGGCAACGAGCTGTCCGATCGCAAGCGCGGAGGCGCGGATCGCATACGAGGTCAACACCATGTGGGCCTCGCGAGGATCGAGAAGATGGGCGCAATCCTCGGCAAGTGCCGGCAGATGGTCGAACAGCTCCCACACTTCACCACCCGGCCCCCGGCCGAACTTCGGTGGATCGGCAAGAATGATGTGATAAGTGCGGCCCCGGCGGCGCTCCCGCGCAACAAACTTGCGGGCATCCTCCAGGATCCATCGGATCGGTTTGTCACCAAGCCCCGAGATCGCCTGGTTTTCACGCGCCCAGCCAATGGCCTTCTTCGACCCATCGACATGCACCACTTCGGCGCCAGCCTTGGCCGCAATCAGTGATGCAGCCCCTGTGTAGGCAAACAAATTGAGCACCCGCGGACGCTCATCCCCGAGCGCCATCGTCAATCCGGCAAGCTTCTCCGCCATCCATCGCCAGTAGGGCAGTTGCTCGGGAAAAACACCGAGATGCCGAAAGGCGCTGAGACGCCCCAGAAGCGTGATTCCATCCACCGTGATTGGCCACGTCTCAGGCACCGCCTTCTGCACCCGCCAGCGGCCAGCCTCGTCATCACCATCGCCTGAAAACACCGCATGGCAGTTGTCCCAGACATGACTTTCGGCACGGCGACGCCACAAGGCCTGCGGCTCCGGTCGGTCGACGATGATCTTTCCGAACCGCTCAAGCTTGCGCCCCTCCCCGCTATCGAGGAGCCGGTAGTCTGCAAAACCGCTGGTCTCGACCAGGGAGAGCCCGGTTGCTCTCCAGGTGCCCGTACCATCCACGGGCGCCATCACTCGACGGTTGGGCTGTCATCGCTGTGGACGACATCCGCGCCCTCGCCGGAATCGGCCTGGGCGCTCGCGCGGCGCGGCCTGCGGACCGGACGACGAAGGAAATCGGGTTGATCGGACCCCATCCCGAAGCGCTCCCTACGCCGTGCGCCGCCCTCACCACGCGAAGACCGTGTTCTCTCGCGCGGACCGCCGTCTTCGGCCGGGGCAGCATCCTGCTCCGCACCCACATCGGCATTTTCCCGATCACGGCGGCGCTCGAAACCGCGCTCCGCCCGGTCGTAGCCATCCGTGCGCGACTGCCGGTCCCGGAAGCGACCGCCTTCACGCGCCTCGCCATTGTCTGCATTCCGCACCGGGCGGCCATCATCCATCTGGGGCTGCTCGCCCGGATGGCGCGCAACGCGGGGTTGCTCGGACGCCCCCGGATCATCGGCGACAGGCTGTGCCGCCATGTCCTCGCCCGCATCCTGCGTCTCGCCGTTCAGGTCCTGTCGCGGCTGGTTGAATTGACGGCCCTGGTTGTTGGCCCCGTCTCCATTCTGCTGCACCTGCTGCTCGCGGAACGACAGGATGATCCGGTTGTAGTGCTCGGCGTGCTGGAGATAATTCTCGGCCAGGACGTGATCGCCAGAAGATTGCGCATCACGCGCAAGCTGCTGATATTTTTCTGCAATATGGGCTGGCGTTCCACGCACCTTCACGTCTGGACCATTGGACTCGAAGCTGCGAGTCAACGGATTCTGGCTCTTGCGGTGGTGATTATTGTTCTGGTTGTTGTTGCGACCGCGACCTCTGCGATGCTGCTGTCCCTGCCTCATGGGCTCCCGATCTCACTTCCTGACATTCATTGCACTGACACGCTTCGCCAACCGGAGAAGCAGTTGGAAAATCAATTCCGCTAGCCGCTCAAACGCGATCTTTGCCTTGGGCTCGGCACGGCAGTGGAACGTCGCAAACCCTATGACCTCATACGCGACCGTCTGCCTGCAAAGCCAAAAAGCTAAAAATGTTCATGCCTAAGCTCGAACTCCACGGCGCGCACCAGTTAATCGCCGATTCCGCATTTCCGAACGGACTCAAGGCTGGGCAGCACCACTTGCGTGGACCAGTCCATCATCTGGATCTCATTGCGCCTGAGAGGGGGACACCGCACACCAACAACTGAAGGTAGGCGCGCCGAAATGAGCCAGTCCTCTTAAAGCACGATTGTCCTGGTTTCTGCGCCTCTCTGACACTCATGCATGGGTTAAAAGCCAGCCGAGCAGGGGCGCTATCGCACTAGATTGCTAACCCGACGCTAGCCCGGTTGAACTAGAATTCCAAGCATTATTTTTCGATCTGCCCACCATCCATCAGGCGAGGTTAACCTTTCATCCAGCTCGTGCCTTGGCAGCCACACATCGTTGCACCCCGGCGAGATCCAGCCATGGTTCTTGGATTTCATATGTGACATTGCCGCCAGCCCGGACCAGCAAATCCGCAACATCAGAAGCCTGTCCGCGGCCAACCTCGAAGACGACCCAGCCATCCGCAGCAAGCGCCCCGGGCAAACCCGCGATGATGGTTTCATATTCGACGAGGCCTGACACCCCTCCATCGAGGGCCAGATGGGGATCATACAGGCGAACCTCCGCATCCAGTCCAGCAATCTCATCTCTCGGGATGTAGGGCGGGTTGGAAACGATGAGATCGAACACCCCATCCACAGTCTCGAACCATTTCGACGTGATGAACCCCGCCCGCTCGTCAACGCCGAGACGCCGGGCATTGGCCTTGGCGATCGCAAGCGCATCCGCGTCGATATCGCATCCGACACCCGTTGCGCCAGGAAGTGCCGCAAGCAAGGCGATCAGGATCGCACCGGCCCCCGTCCCGAGATCCAGAATGCGCGGACGGACACCGCCCGGCACGACACCGGACCGAACCAGCCCGATGACACCATCCACAAGTGTTTCCGTATCGGGCCTCGGATCGAGCGTCGCAGCGCCGATCTCGAACTCCATTCCATGGAAGCTGCGGCGCCCGAGTATGCGGGAAACGGGCTCATGGGCGAGGCGCCGCAACACGCCGGCCTTGAGCGTCTCGATCTCGTCATGTCCCACTGGGCGCTCCGGCTCACGGACCAGAACCACCTCGTCCAGGAGCAGCAAACCGAGCGTCAACCGGCGCGCATCGAGGCCTGGGGTATCGACCCCTGAAGCATGAAGGATCGCGGCGACCCGCTTGACGGCGTCAGCCAGGGCAACCGCCTGTCCCGTTGCCCAATCGGCAAACACGTCTGGCGCCACTCCGCGCCTGCCATCGTCCCGTAGGTCATCTTCCGGCCGGCGGTGTGTCATCACTTCGGCGCCTTGTCCTCCATGGCCGCCAGCTGGCTCGCCTGGTGCTCGGTCACCAGGGCATCGACCAACTCGTCGAGATCGCTGCCGTCCATGATGGTTTCCAGCTTGTGCAGCGTCAGGTTGATCCGGTGATCCGTGATCCGGCCCTGCGGAAAATTGTATGTCCGGATGCGTTGCGACCGGTCCCCCGACCCGACCTGTTCCTTGCGGGCCTGGGCACGTTCGTCGGCCGCCTTCTGCCTCTGCATCTCGTAAAGGCGCGATCTCAGCACCTGCATTGCCAGACGCAGGTTCTGGTGCTGCGACTTCTCCGCTGACACCACCATGATACCCGTTGGCAAATGGGTGACGCGAATGGCGGACTCGGTCTTGTTGACGTGCTGGCCGCCCGCACCGCCCGCCCGCATCCTGTCAATGCGGATCTCCTCGTCCTTGATGTCGAGATCGACGTCTTCCGCTTCGGGCAGCACCGCGACCGTTGCCGCCGACGTGTGGATACGGCCCGAGCCTTCGGTCTCCGGCACCCGTTGTACCCGATGCACTCCCGACTCGAATTTCAGCCTGGCAAACACGCCCTTGCCGGAAATGGACGCCGTGATTTCCTTGTAGCCGCCCAGGTCATTTTCCGAGAGGGAGATGATCTCCACCTTCCAGCCCTTGAGTTCGGCATAGCGCGAATACATGCGGAACAGATCAGCCGCGAACAACGCCGCTTCGTCTCCGCCAGTTCCGGCCCGGACCTCCAGGATGGCGCTCTTCTCGTCGGCCGCATCTTTCGGCAGAAGCTGCAATTGCAGCTCACGCTCGAGTTCCTCGATCCGGGGCAGCAGCGCATCTCGCTCCGTCTCCGCCAGCTCCACCATGTCCTGGTCGGCCGACGGATCTTCGGCAAGCGCCGCAAGGTCTCGTTCTTCCGAACGTGCCCCACGGAGCGCCTTGATTGTCGCCACGATCGGATCGAGATCCGAAAACTCCTTCGACAGCGCAACGAACACCGCTTGCGGCGGCCCCGCGGCAAGCTCGTTCTGTATGGTCTCCCAACGCGCAATCAGGCGGTCGAGCTTTTCCTCGGGTATGGCTGGCATGATCGTTGGGTTCGCGCGCTCGGGGCTTTCGACTTAAGCCGTTATCAATTGGAGAAGGGAAGTGTTTGAGCGGCGCTTATACGCCCATTGGCCGGTCTGCTGCAATTTCATCTGCGCACCCAGACCGACCCTGCCCCCTTCGGAAAGGATGCCGGTCTTCACGGTCCCGCTTCCGATAGTCCCTCGGCCGAAATGGCAAAGACTTCGCCTTCAGAGACTTCGGTGTCGATCCAGACCAGAAGCAGGTCGGGATAGAGATCATCGAGCACCTCGCCGGCCATGCCAACCTCCAGGACGAGTTGGCCTTCGGGCTCCAGATGCTTCGCGGCCTGGGAAAGGATCCGCTTGACGAGATCCAGCCCATCGGCGCCCCCGGCGTGGGCAAGCCTGGGCTCGGCCTGGTATTCCGGCGGAAAGGCCGCGACGTTGTCATCGGTAACATAGGGGGGATTGCACAGGATCAGATCGTAGCGCCGCCCCTTGACCTTGGCGAACAGGTCGCTGCGGATCAGGTTGATCCGCTCTTCCAGGCCATGCAGTGCCACGTTTTCGGCGGCCAGCGCCAGGGCATCCGGTGAAATATCGATGGCGTCGATCGCGGCTTCCGGAAAGGCTTCGGCGGCCAGGATCGCGAGTGACCCGCCACCCGTGCAAAGATCGAGAATCCGTTCTGCCGGATCGGGCAGGGGAAACGGCGGGAAACTGTCGTCATCCTCATCCATACGGTTGCAAAGCAGCTCACCGATGAACGAGCGCGGGATAATGGCCCGCTCGTCACAAATAAACCGCCGCCCCCGGATATAGGCCGTCTTGACGAGATACGAAGCCGGCGTCCGTGCCGAAACGCGCACCCCGATGAGAGCGCCAAGACGGCTGCGTTCCTCGCTCGTAAGACGCGCATCGAGCCACGGCTCGAGATCGTCCGGCCCCAGGTTCAAAGCTGTCAGGATAATGAATGCCGCTTCATCCAACGCCCGCACCGTTCCATGCCCGTAATGGAGCCCGGCAGCATTGAACCGGCTGACGGCAAATCGAAGCCAGTCCCTGATGGTAAGAAGCTCTTGGTCTACAGGCCCTTCTCCCGCCATGGGTTGTGCTCCTTTCCTTTTGGCTGTCCTCGGAACCGTCCCTGCACGGCACGTTTTCAACAGCTTCCCCTTCAAATGCCATTCACAAACCCAACCGAATCGGATTTGCGATAGCGATTGGTTGCATCGGCGCGCGGAGACATGATCATGGCCAACTTTCCGACCCATCTCGCATTCGGCACATTGGCCAGCGGCGCTCTCGCCACGCTCACCCTTGCCGCCAACGTCGTCGGACCGGAGAACCTGATCGCTGTCGCCACGGCTGGTGTCGTCGGCAGCGTCCTGCCGGATATCGACCTTAAGGACTCCCGCCCTGGCCGGGCCATGTTTTTTGGCCTGGCAGCGTTTTTTTCGTTCCTGACCTTGTTCCTTGGCGCAGGCAAGCTCTCGATCGCAGAGCTATGGATACTGGCTGCCGCAACGTTCCTTTTCGTCTTCTATATCGCCAGGGGCATTTTCTCCCGGATTTCATACCATCGCGGGATCTTCCATTCGATCCTCGCGGCCGTATTTTTCGCCTGCTTGACAGCCGTCGTCTATCGCTACCTGCTCGGCCGCCACGAAGGCGTTTCCTGGCTCGCTGGCGGCTTCATGTTCGTCGGCTACCTCGTGCACCTCACGCTGGACGAAATCTACAGCGTCGACGTGGCTGACCGGCGCATCAAGGCATCGTTCGGAACAGCCCTGAAGTTCTGGGATGGCAAGCACCTTGGCCACTCGGCGGCCATGGCCATCTGCACGGTCCTGGTGTTCCTGCTCACGCCTCCGACCAGGCCGTTCGTCGATGGCATCACCTCTCCCGCATTGTGGAGCGGCCTGAAGGATCAAATGCTGCCCCATGACAAGTGGTTCGGGCTGGTTCGCAGCACCGCATTCAATGGCCATGGAGAAGACGATGGCCGCTCCCGGGCAGCCCGGGCAGGTTCCGCCGTTCCGCTCGTCCCGTCAGCGCCTGGAAACAACAACCTGGCAACAGGCTCGCTGCCCGCCCGGCAGGACTGACCCCCGCCAAAGGTCCCTCAGAGGCGGCAACACCCCGCCGCCGGGCCCCGACTGAGGCTCGGGCGTTGGTCCGCTCCCGCGAAACGCCTGGGCACCAGACGTGGCAGAACGCCTTATGATGGGTCCTTGCCGCCGCACGCCGCGATGCCTGCCAGATAATTCCTGTTCAGATCGCGCACCAGCAGGCTCGCGGCCTCGCTCGTCACGTTCGACACCTTGTTGTCAGGCGCCAGCGAGGTGATGACGTGGACACCAGCCCACAGCACCCGCGCCGAACGCTGTCGCTCCATGGACGCATAAGCCGGAAACAGGGGCGCCATGGACGTTTCGACCCGCCCCATCAGG
>JBKDZY010000736.1:0-2563 GCA_047971765.1 Hyphomicrobiaceae bacterium
CTAGCTCTCCGCGTGCCTGACGATAGGATGGACAAGTTCTCCAGCCATATTCTTGAGTTGTCCCGGAGCGAAGATCAAGACGCCATCACGGAGCCCCCTCCGGCTGGACCGGTCCCGGCCGACATGCCAACCTGCCCGGAGAACCCAGACAGAACAATTCGATCCGAGGAGCAGGCATGACCACTGAACAAGGCGAGACGGCCTACGGCCGCATTTTTCCTCCCCGGCAGGACTGGCTCGACAAGGCCCCGCATGAAGAGGCGATCGAGCCGGGACTTGCCATTGTCGACACCCACCATCACCTGTGGGACTGGCCGGAACGCGGCCGCTACATGACCGAGGAGCTGCTGGCCGACACTGGCGACGGCCACAAGGTCGAGGCCACCGTCTTCATCGAATGCCGGTTCGCCTATCGCGAAGATGGACCACCCGAGATGCGCCCGGTTGGCGAGGTGGCAGAGGTCGCCCGCATCGCAGCCGACGCCGATCGTCGTTTCGGAACAGGAACGCGCGTCGCCGCAGGCATTGTCGGATACGCCGACCTCGCCACCGGCGACCGCGTCGAACCCGTGCTCCAGGCCCTGGTCGAGGCGGGACAAGGCCGGTTCCGCGGCGTCCGCAACTCTGCCGGATGGCACCAGGACCCGATTATCGGCAACAATCATCACGGCGCCGGTCCCGGCCATTACCTCAAGCCGGAATTCCATGCCGGCCTCAAGCGACTGACCGCCATGGGATTGTCACTCGATGCCCTCGTCTATCATCACCACCACGATGACATCCTGGCGCTGGCCCGCGCCTGCCCCGAGGCCAACATCATCATGAACCACACCGGCATGCCGCTCGGCTACGGCCCCTTCAAGGGGCGCCTCGAAGAGGTTCGGACGCAGTGGATCAAATTCCTGCCCGAAATCGCGGCCTGTGAGAACGTCACCATGAAGCTCGGCGGCATGATGATGCGGCTAGCCGCCTATGACTACAACAAGGTGCCCGCCCCGCCGTCCTCAAAAGAATTGGCGAACCACTGGCGCCCGTGGATCGAACCCTGCATCGAGATGTTCGGGGCCAACCGCTGCAACTTCGAAAGCAACTTCCCCGTCGACAAGATGGGCATCGGGTATCGCGCGCTGTGGAATGCCTTCAAACACATTGCGGCTGGCGCCTCCGCGGACGAAAAACGCGACCTCTTCAGCGGCACCGCCAAGCGGATCTACAAGCTCGAGTGAGGGGCCGGACCGGAGCCGATCTCATCGCGAGCGCAGAGGTTGCGGCACCATGGATCCCGGCGCTTGGCGCCGGGATGACTTTGGAGAGCCAAATGGCCCCCCCCTTGCCCTACCAGGCTCAGATCTTCTGATTGTACGCACCAACCTCCGGACACGCCGACAACCGCTTGTCGATATCGGCAAAAATCGCCCGCATGTTCGCCTCCGAGACCGGGCTCTCCACCACGATCACGAGTTCCGGCTTGTTGGACGAGGCCCGCACCAGCCCCCATGTTCCGTCGGCCAGCGTCACACGGACACCATTGACGGTCACGAGATCCCGGATCTTCTGTCCGGCAATCTGCTCGCACTTGGCCTCTGCGTCCTTGTATTGCGCGACGATACGCTCAACGACGCCGTACTTCTTTTCGTCGTCGCAGTGCGGCGACATCGTCGGCGACTGCCACGTCTTGGGCAGGTCCCGGACCAGATCGGCCATCGTCTTGCCGCTCGCCCGGTCGAGCATGTCGCACACCGCCAGCGCCGCCACCAGACCGTCGTCATAGCCGCGCCCGAGCGGAGGCTGGAAGAAGAAGTGCCCGGACTTCTCGAAGCCCACCAGCGCCTTCTGCTCGAAGGTGTAGCGCTTCATGTAGGAGTGCCCGGTCTTCCAGTAGAGCCCCTTAGCACCATTCTTCTGCAGCACCGGATCGGTGACGAACAATCCGGTCGACTTGACGTCGGCAACGAATGTCGAATTGGGATGCAGCGCCGAAATATCACGCGCGAGCATGACTCCCACCTTGTCGGCGAAGATCTCGTGCCCCTCGTTGTCCACAACGCCGCACCGGTCGCCATCCCCGTCGAAACCAAGACCCACATCCGCCTTGTGCTCGACCACCGCCGCGCTGATCGCATGCAGCATCTTCATGTCTTCGGGGTTCGGGTTGTAGCGCGGGAACGAATGATCAAGATCGCAATCGAGCCGCACGACCTCGCAGCCGATGGCCTCCAGGACCTGAGGCGCAAACGCACCTGCCGTCCCGTTGCCACACGCCGCAACCACCTTGAGTTTGCGCTTGAGCTTCGGCCGGTCGGCCAGCGAGGCGATGTAGCGTTCCGCCATGTCCGGCACGAACACATAGTGCCCTCCATCGCGCGTCTCGCTGGCGCCTGAAAGGACAATCTCCTTGAGTTCCGACATGTCGTCCGGACCGAACGTCAACGGCCGCGCCAGCCCCATCTTGATGCCGGTCCAACCATTGTCATTGTGGCTGGCGGTCACCATCGCCACGCACGGAACGTCAAGCGCAAACTGGGCATAGTACGCCATCGGCGACAAGGCCAGGCCGATATCG
>JBKDZY010000737.1:0-2704 GCA_047971765.1 Hyphomicrobiaceae bacterium
CAGCATCCTTGACCTATTCGCGCACGCAAGCCGAAAATTACGGCATTGCGCGGCAAGTACACGGCAACGGAGACATCTGAATTACAGCGAGTTGCCCATGGTTAAGACACCGGCGAACCGACCTTGGTCAGGCCCTTGTCCAGAAAGCAGGCGAAAGCCGATCAGGCTGAAGGTCAAAAAAGCCCCCAGGCGGTAGCCAACGATGGCATCTCGCCCGGGGGCTGAAGTGTGGGAAAAGGTCGATCAGGCGAGATCGAAGCGATCCGCGTTCATCACCTTGTTCCAGGCGGCCACGAAGTCACGCACGAACTTCTCCTTGGAGTCGTCCTGGGCGTAGTACTCCGCGATGGCCCGAAGCTGCGAGTTCGATCCGAACACTAGATCGATGCGCGTGCCCGTCCACTTGGCAGCGCCGGTCTTGCGGCAGCGGCCCTCGAACAGATCACCCTGCGGGTCCTTCGGCTTCCATTCCGTGCCCATGTCGAGCAGGTTGACGAAGAAATCATTGGTGAGCTTGCCCGGCGTCTTGGTGAATACGCCGTTCTTCGAGCCGCCGTGATTGGCGTCGAGTGCACGCATGCCTGCCACCAGCACCGACATTTCCGGTGCACTGAGCTTCAGCAGTTGTGCCCGGTCCACCAGCAGCGCTTCCGCCGAAACGGAGTATTTCTGCCTGGCGTAGTTGCGGAAACCGTCGGCCTGAGGCTCCATCGGCTCGAAGGATTCGGCGTCCGTCTGCTCCACGGTCGCATCCGTCCGGCCCGGCGTGAACGGAACTTCGATGTTGAAGCCCGCGTCCTTCGCCGCCTTCTCGATGGCGGCACAGCCACCAAGCACGATCAGGTCGGCAAGCGAGACCTTCTTGCCGCCGGACGCAGAGCCGTTGAACTCCGCCTGGACTTTCTCAAGCGCCGCCAAGGCCTTCGATAGTTTGGCAGGCTCGTTGGCAGCCCAGTCCTTCTGCGGGGCGAGGCGCACGCGCGCGCCATTCGCACCGCCGCGGAAATCCGAACCGCGGAACGACGATGCCGATGCCCATGCCGTCGACACCAGATCGGCGGTCGACAGGCCGGAAGCAAGGAGCTTGCCCTTCAGGCTGGAGATGTCGCCAGCATCGATCTGCTTGTAGTCGGCTTTCGGAACCGGGTCCTGCCAGGCCATGTCTTCCTCGGGAATTTCCGGTCCGAGATAGCGCGACTTCGGCCCCATGTCGCGGTGGGTGAGCTTGAACCATGCCCGGGCGAAAGCGTCTGCCAACTCGTCCGGGTTCTCGTAGAAGCGGCGCGAGATCTTCTCGTAGATCGGATCCATGCGCAGCGCCATGTCGGCGTCCGTCATCATGATTGGCACCTTCTTGGAGGCATCGCCTGCCGCCGGCGCCATGTGCTCGGGCTTCGGGTTCTTCGGCTGCCACTGGGAGGCACCCGCCGGACTTTTCACCTGCACCCACTCGTTTTCGAAGAGCACTTCGAAGAAGGAGTTGTCCCATTTGATCGGATTGGGCGTCCACGAGCCTTCCAGGCCGCTGGTGATCGCGTCGCCACCCTTGCCGCTGGCGTAGGTGGACAACCAACCCAGTCCCTGGGCTTCGAGAGGCGCTGCTTCCGGAGCCGGTCCCACCTTGTCGGCCGGGCCCGCGCCGTGGGCCTTGCCGAACGTGTGGCCGCCCGCCGTCAGGGCCACGGTCTCGTAGTCGTTCATCGCCATCCGCGCGAAGGTCTCGCGCATGTCCCGGGCCGATGCGAGCGGGTCCTGCTTGCCATCCGGTCCTTCGGGGTTGACGTAGATGAGGCCCATCTGCACAGCGGCGAGCGGGTTTTCGAGATCGCGGTCGCCCGTGTAGCGGCTGCCGGTTTTGTCACTGGTGGCGAGCCATTCGGCTTCAGCGCCCCAGTAGATGTCTTCTTCCGGCTCCCAGATGTCCTCGCGGCCCGCACCGAAACCGAACGTCTTGCCGCCCATCGACTCGATGGCGACGTTGCCAGCCAGGATCAACAGGTCGCCCCACGAGATCTTGTTGCCGTATTTCTGCTTGATCGGCCACAACAGGCGGCGTGCCTTGTCGAGATTGCCGTTGTCCGGCCAGCTGTTGAGCGGCGCGAAGCGCTGGTTGCCGGTGCCGCCGCCGCCACGACCGTCAGCGGTGCGGTAGGTGCCGGCACTGTGCCACGCCATGCGGATGAACAAGCCACCGTAGTGTCCATAGTCTGCAGGCCACCAGTCCTGGCTGTCCGTCATCAGCGCGGTCAGGTCCTTCTTCAACGACTTGTAGTCGAGCTTCTTGAACTCCTCGGCGTAGTTGAAAGCGGCACCGGTCGGGTTCAGCGCCGGCGGGTTCTGGTGCAGGATCTTCAGGTTCAACTGGTTCGGCCACCAGTCCTTGTTGGAACGCGTACCAAAGGTGGCGCTGGCGCCTCCCGTGAATGGGCATTTTCCGTCGTTCGCCATGTCGTCTCCCCAATCTCTGTTGGTGTTGGTTTGTCTTGCGTATTGCCGGGAAGTCTAACCTCATGCGCGCCATTAGTGGAAATCGACTTTTTTGATGAAGACCATCAGGAACTCTGATGATCATCATGTCGCGCGCCGGCCCCTGGCAGCACGTTTGTCGCAATAGGGTGCGCGTGTTTTGGTTCACCGCGCAAGTTTGCTGTGCGCCTCCGGCACAATTTTGACGGTGATGCAGTATCCGTGACCGGTCAATGAG
>JBKDZY010000738.1:0-4166 GCA_047971765.1 Hyphomicrobiaceae bacterium
AATCGGTTGGCAAGGGGCCATCTGCCAAGGCCTGACGGTGCCGCATGGAGCAGGTGCGCAATCCACAGGGCGACAGCATGTCTGTTGCGCCGGATCGTGCAATCGCTTCATGACGGAGACCGGACTGCAACAGCCCCATCCCTGTGGACACAGATCGTCTGCGGAGGGACCGCCTCTGTTCGCTCCGGCGAGAGTGAGGGGCGCGCGGAAGCTCCAGCGCAAGGAAGGCGTGATCCATGACTGAGCCTGTGACACCGAACAGCGTCGTCCGTGTGGGCAATGTATCGTTTAGCCAGTCCCGGCCGATCGCCATATTTGCAGGCCCCTGCCAGATGGAAAGCCGCAGCCATGCCCTGGAGATGGCCGCGGCGCTGAAGGAGATCGCCGGGCGTCTCGGCATCGGGCTCGTCTACAAGTCGAGCTTCGACAAGGCCAACCGCACCTCGCTGTCGGGCAAGCGCGGTATCGGTCTGGAGGCGGCGTTGCCGGTGTTCGCCGAGATTCGGAAGAAGCTCGGACTACCGGTCGTCACCGACATCCACGATGTGGCCCAGTGCGCGCAGGTCGCCCCTGTCGTCGATGTGCTGCAGATCCCGGCCTTCCTCTGCCGCCAGACCGATCTGCTGGTCGCGGCGGCCCAGACCGGCAAGGTGGTCAAGATCAAGAAGGGGCAGTTCCTGGCACCGTGGGACATGAAGAACGTGGTGGCCAAGGTGACAGGCTCGGGCAACGCGAACGTGCTGGTGACGGAGCGTGGCGCCTCGTTCGGCTACAACACCCTGGTTGTCGACATGCGCGGCTTGCCGGTCATGGCGGAGACGGGCGCGCCGGTGATCTTTGATGCAACCCACAGCGTGCAGCAGCCGGGGGGGCAGGGAACGTCATCGGGTGGCGATCGTCGCTTCGTGCCGGTGCTGGCGCGCGCCGCCGTCGCCGTGGGCGTGGCGGGCCTGTTCATCGAGACCCATCAGGATCCCGACAACGCACCATCTGACGGCCCCAACATGGTTCCGCTGAAGAACCTGGAAGCCATGCTGGCGGAACTGATGGCAATCGACGCGGTCGTGAAACGCCGCGACCCATAGGGTGTCGCGCGAGAAAGGGAGCGTGCGTGATGAAGAGCTCTCGCCAGCGACGCCTGGAGATCAAGGCACCCACCACGCCTCGTTCCAGAGCCGCAAAACGCCTTCGGCAACAACCAAGGCAGATCCACCCCTTGCCGAAGGGCGCGCTCGCAGCCGATCCCACCAGACTGCTCCACGACAATACCTATGACGCGCAACCGGCATTCTACGTCGATCGCCGCTTCTCCTGCATTGATTGCGGAACATCGCAGATATGGACTGCAGGGCAGCAGAAGTGGTGGTACGAAGAGGCAAAGGGAAAGATCGCTTCCACCGCCATTCGGTGTCGCCAGTGCCGTTTGAAGCGCCGCATGCGGCACTCGCAGGAACGCCGGCTTCACGTCGAGGGCCTGGTTGACCGCTTTGGTGTGGAGGGTGCGGCAGCGCGGCTCAAGATCGATGTCGACACCCTGCATCACATGAGATCGCGCTGGCTCGAAGCATGATGCATCGGAGACGGTGAGCTACACCGCGCGCGCCAGATCCTGGATCACACGCCACGCCAGCTGCACATCCTCGCGTGTCGTATGCAGTTGCCCGACCACGAACCGGATCACGAACCTGCCCTCGTGCAACGTCTGCGTGAGATAGATCCGCCCGTCCGTATTGATGTCCTGCAGAAGGCGGCTGTTGAGCTGGTCGAGGTCGTCCCGTCCGCGCGGTGCATACCGGAAGGAGAACAGCGAGAACGACGGCTCGGTCGTCAGTTCGAAGTCCGGATGCCTGCCAATCTCATCTGCAAGCTCGCGTGCCCACAGGCAGTGCTGGCGCACCATCGTGCGCAGCGCCTCGACCCCATAGCCGCGAATGACGAACCACAGTTTCAACGCCCGGAAGCGCCGGCCGAGAGGAACTGACCATTCGCTGTAGTTGATCCCCCGCTCACCATGCGTCTTGAGGTATTCCGGATGAATGCCGAGCGTGCGCACCAGCGCCGCCGGATCGCGCACGAAATGCGCGCTGCAATCGAAATTCGTGAACAGCCACTTGTGCGGATTGAAGACGAAACTGTCGACAGTCTCGATGCCCTGGATCGCATCGCGAAACTCCGGGCAGATCAGTGCGCTGCCGGCCCAGGCGGCATCCACATGGAAGTAGAGGTCATGCGCCTGCGCCACCTTGCCCAACGCGCCGAGGCTGTCGCAGGCGCCGATGCTCGTACTGCCGATGGTGCCGATCACGACCGCAGGCTTGTGCCCGGCCTCGAGATCGCGCTCGATCTGGCGCGCCAGCACATCGGCCTGCATCCGGTTCTGGGCATCGGTCGCAATCCTGACGAGATTGTCGTCGCCGATTCCGCTGATCCAGATGGCCTTGTCGATGGAGGAATGCGCCTGTGCCGAGCAGTAGACGCGAACCGCTGGCCCACTGGCAAGTCCGCGCCGATTGCCGGTGAACCCGAGCGCCTTTTCGCGTCCTGTCAGGATCGCGGCCAGTGTCGCCGACGACGCACTGTCCTGGATGACACCGTGGAATCCGTCCGGCAGGCCGATCATCTGCCTGAGCCAGTCCAGCATCACGGTTTCGAGCTCGGTCGCCGCCGGTGAAGTCTGCCACAACATGCACTGGGCGCCGATGGCTGCCGTGATCTGCTCGGCAAGCACCGACGGTGGACTGGAGTTGGCCGGGAAATAGGCAAAGAAACGTGGGTGTTGCCAGTGTGTCATGCCCGGCATGATGATGCGATCGAGATCGGCCATGATCTGGGCCATGTCTTCGCCCACTTCCGGTGGGGTGACGGGAATTTGCCCGCTGATCTCGCCCGGGCGGATATTGGGGCGGACCGGCCGGTTGCCGACGCCGTCGAGGTAGTTGGCTGACCAGTCGGCGGCGGTGTGGGCCCATCGCCGGTAGGTTTCGTTATCCATGGCGCTGACGTGAAGCCTCGGGTTGGTGCAGTGGCGGTGTGACGTGGGGGCAACCCCATGTGCGGGTTTATTGCCCGTCCAGAATGGCGTCGGCCACTTTTTCCGCCGTCATGATGGTTGGAAAGTTGGTGTTGGCGCACGGAACCACCGGAAAGATCGAGGCGTCAACCACACGCAATCCGCCAACGCCTCGCACCCGGCCCGCGGGGTCGGTCACTGCCATCGGGTCGTCGCGCGCGCCCATGCGGCAGGTGCACGACGCGTGCCACACGCCGACGGCCGCATGGCGGATGAAGGCCTCGGCCTCTTCCTCGTCGTTGATGACACCGTCAAGCGTGAAGCCTTCCATGATCACCTTGTTGATGAGGAAGCGACGCAACGGCGACGGGCCGTCCAGCAGTCCGGCCATGATCGTGGTCAGGATCTTGTTCTTGGTGTTGATCTCGCCAACCTGGCGCACCTTGTCCGAGTAGCTTGCCGGAAAGGGATCGCTGATTGCCTCCTGCATGATCGGGTTGGCATAGATCGGCGCCAAGCGCTTGATGCCATCGGCGAGCCGTTCGAGATCGCGCCGGTCGGAAAGCAGGTTGAATTCCACTTCCGGTTCGTCGAGCGGGTCGCGCGATTGCAGGCGCACCTGCCCCGCCTCCGAGAACGTCTTGTTGACGAACAGGATGAATGTCCCGATCTGCTCGCCCACCTTGTGCCACGAGGTCTTGGTGGCGCCGACCACGAACATGTCCCCCGGCGGGGCCCCGCCCATCTCGGAGGAATAGCGCATCCCGATGAAGAGATGCCGCCGCGTGTCCTTGTTGGTGACGCGCGCGTGCGGCTTGACGAATGCGGCGAGCGCGATCGACGGATGGTCCATCAACCGCTGCCCGACGCCGAAAAGGGCGTGCCGCACCTCGATGCCCATGTCGCGCAGGTGACCGGATGGGCCGATACCCGCCCGCATCAGATGCGCAGGCGAATGGATGGCGCCCGACGACAGGATGATTTCACGGGCCCGGAACTCCTCCGGTTTGCCGTTCACCGTTGCCTTCACGCCCACACACTGCAGGCCCTCGAAGATCAATTCCCTGACCTGCGTGCTGGTCGAGATGGTGAGGTTCTTTCGCGCTCGCACGGACGCGTTGAGATAGCCGATGGCCGCCGAGACACGCTGTTCTTC
>JBKDZY010000739.1:0-3458 GCA_047971765.1 Hyphomicrobiaceae bacterium
CGACCACCGCAAGGCCAATCGGGCGGATTGATGCACCTTCCTTTGAATCCGACAGTCGTAGGCAACTGTTCGAGAGGTCCACGTCGCTCCACCGCAGACCAATGATTTCGCTGCGCCGACACCCGGTCAGAGCAATCTGACGCACTATGTCGGTCATCATAGCAAGATCAGGGTCACTTGCCGCTCGCCTCAGCGCCTCGCCCATCTCCCGATATTCGGCGGTGCTTAAACGCCGGGTTCGAACCTGATCTTTGGGTTTTTTGATGCCATGGGCAACATTTCGATCCACAATCCCGGCGTCATTCGCATAGGTAAGAATCCCGCCGAGTAAGCCGACAGTACGACTTGCTGCCCCTGGTCCGCCGCGAAGAATGGATTTACCACGAAGGTTCTTGGTCTTCCTGACTGCGCGCGTTTTCCCGATCAGGATGTCGTTCATCATCTTCGTCACATCAGCCTTACTCAGATCGCGCACGCGCTTTTTGCCGAGGATTGGGATGATGTGGCCATTGATTCTGCCAATATCGGTAGTGATTGTTGCTGGCTTCTTGGGCCGACCGCGTTTGCCCTGGATAAGACCCGCATGGAGATCGCCGATATAGCGTTCACAAAGCTCCTTGATCGTCATGGCCTTTCGGTCCTCCAGCTTTTCTTCCGCCGGATCATCGCCTTGTGCCACGCGCCCGAGTTGTGCCTTAGCCTCGCGTCGTGCAGTCTCAGGCGTCCAGATACCGTGAAGGCCAATGGTGAACCGCCGGGAAGATCCGTTGCTTCGATATTGGATTACATAGCTGCGCTTGCCCGACGCGAAGACTCTTACCCCGAAACCGGGTAGCTCATCGTCCCAGATGACGTAGTCGTTGGGCTTGGTTATGGCGCTCTCAACAAGCCGTTTCGATATCCTTGGCATGGAATCTATCCTTTCCAGTCGGCCTCTCGCGTAAGCATCACGTAAGCACATGGGGGAAAACCAAAGCGTAGAGCCGGTTACGTTTTTCCGTCGTGTTGCACTGGAAAGTAAAGTAATTTCAGTGCTTTATCGCACTGTGGCGTAGTCCATCGCACATTTCGGATAGACTGCTAATAATTGCTCCGAAGGTGGTGCTCCACCGAACACCAAGCATCTGGGAAAACAACAGCGGGCGGGCGCTGGCAGGGCTGCGCCCGGTCGCCAGCGAATCCGACGCTTCGCGGGCAGCTCAGGGAGGCGCTCGAGGCCCGGCGCCTAGTAGGGCGAGATTACCGGCAGCCTCCCGCGACAAGCGCCGAGCTGACAGCGGCTTTATTGTCTGTTGCTGGGTCGGGTGGATTGGCCGGAACCTAGGCGTTGATCTGGTCCGTGTCGCAACCGGGACCGGTTGGATGTCCGGCAGGATGGATCGCGATGTCGGCCCGGTTCGTGATCTCCATCACCGCGCCGGGCCATGCCCAAACCCCGAAAGACGTCGCATTCGTCGTTAAGGCGCCCGGGTCGTCGCTCTGGGACACAAGTTGTCCAGCACGATGTCCGGCGGCTTGATCGCCCAAAGAACGCAGGCGGCGACGGCGGTAGCGTCCAGGCCCGGGTCAGATGTCTGGCAACCTGTCCAGCGACGGGCCTGAAATCTCCGGTGAGCAGACGTCGTTAGGGTCACTTGGCGTCAAGCTTCCAACTCGCCCGGGCCGGATCATTCGGGTTCAACGCTGGGTATTGACCACGGCAACACGTCCGGTATCCCGGTCGGCGCGGTTGTATCGATCGAAACGACCGAGCCACCTCCCGATCTTTTCTGGGGACCCTGGGGCCAGAACCAGGGCCGTACCCGCTACAAGTAAGCTGCACTCAATACCAAGCAAGGCTCTGTCATTTGCTTCAACATCGGATTGATATGTCGTCATGCCTTCGAGCTTCATCACCGACTATTGGGGCAAGGCCTGGGCTGATCAGTCGTGCGGCCCGCGCTGGCACCCTCTCGCCTATCATGCCCTCGACGTGGCGGCTGTCGCCGACGAACTACTGGAGCGCATGCCGCGCCGTCTCGAACGCATGGCCGATATCGCCGCGGCGCCACCGGATCAGCTGCGACGCGCCCTCGTCTTCCTTATCGCCCTGCACGATGTTGGCAAGATGTCGCAACGGTTCCAGGCCAAAGCGGACTGCGGCCCGCAACGAGATCCGCCGCTTCCCGCACCGCCACCGGGCGTGCGCCAGATTTTCTCGGCTGGACGGCACTACGCGAGCCGGGCTCGCCGACAGCCAGTATCCTGACCCGATACGTCCGTTCGCGCGGAGACATTGCTCCACTGCTCGCGGCAGTTACCGGCCACCATGGCGAACCACCCCAGCATCAAGACAACTGGAACGGCGGCTTCAAGAGCAAGGAGAAAGCCGATTTTGCGGCTTTCGTCACGGCGGTTGCCGAGCTGTTGCCTCCCTCCGACATACTTCCGCCACTGGGCGAACGCGCCCGACTGCTTTTTTGGCATTTGGCGGGGCTTACGAATGTGAGCGACTGGATCGGCTCCGGCCAGAAGTGGTTCAGGTACGCCGAACCCGACCGGGATTTGTCGACATACTGGATGGAAGCCAAGGTGCACGCAGCCCGCGCTGTCGAGGAAGCGGGCATTCTGCCCGGCAGGTCCCACGCGACCATCGACCCGCGCTGGCTGCTGCCCCACCTCAACGGCCCTCTCAGTCCGCTCCAGGAAAAAGCCCTCGCCTGTGCCATCCCGGAGGGGCCGAGCCTCGCCCTCATTGAGGACGTGACCGGCGCCGGCAAGACGGAGGCGGCTCTCATTCTTGCTGCCCGCATGGTGGCGCGCGGCAGTGCCGGCGGCCTCTTCTTCGCTTTACCGACGATGGCGACCTCCAACGCCATGTACGAACGGCTAGGCGCCAGTTACCGGCGCATGTTCGATAGCGCTGCGGACCCTTCGCTTGTCCTGGCCCACGGCAAGCGCGGCTTGCACGAGGCTTTCGCAGGTCGATCCTGGAGCAGGTGGCCAATCGCGGCTGCCTTGACACGAGGTCCGAGGTTTTTACCCACACGCCGGCTGATCTCGAGGCCGGCGCCGCGTGCTCCGCCTGGATCGCCGACGACCGGCGCAAGGCTTTTCTCGCCGATGTCGGCGTCGGCACCATCGATCAGGCACTCCTCGGCGTCCTGCCGACAAGGTTCCAGGCATTGCGCTTGTGGGGACTGGCCGAACGTATCCTCATTGTCGACGAGGCGCATTCGTTCGATGCCTACATGAGCCGCGAGCTCGAGACGCTGCTCGAGTTTCACGCGGCACTCGGCGGTTCGGCAATTGTTCTGTCGGCTACACTCTCGATCGAGGCACGTCAGAGGTTGGCCACGGCGTTCCAACGCGGCCTTGATGCGCGCCCGAGCCGATCTCGCAAACGCACTATCCATTGTTGACGGTCGTCTCCGGTGGCGGCGCGCACTCGCATCCGGTCGCGACCCGCGCCGAGATAG
>JBKDZY010000740.1:0-21558 GCA_047971765.1 Hyphomicrobiaceae bacterium
CACGTAGGTCCTGGTCACGATCCTGATCCGGTCGCGAAAGTTCGGGACGACCCTGGCGCTCCAGTCCGTTTCGGCAGCCTTCTTCCAGGCCGCGCTGGAGCAGACCGCAGGTGACGTGAGATGGTAGATCGCAACGTACTTGTGCGAACCATCCGCTTCTTCCGACACATACCGGCGCGCGGCCAACGTTCCCGGAACACCCGCAAGGGCCGGCAGGTGCTCCTCGTCATACCAGGCATTGAATTCCGCTTCGCCCTCCGGGCTCACGTTCATGGCGTTGACCAGCAGGGCACCGGCACCCGCCGGCGCTTCCATGTCTCCCGGCGTCACCTGCGTGCCTTCGAACCGCAGGATGCGCCGGGCGATGCCCGTCACCCGCTTCGACCAGACCGAGAGGTTGTCATAGGCAATGGCGCGGTAGGCCTCCGACTTCATCACGTCATGGCTGTCGAGATCGTAGCTCGCCACCGCCACGTTCGGCGCCTCGACACCGAGCCATCGTTCGCATCGTCCAAACCCCTTGATACGCTGGCGCTCGGGTACGTGCTCGAGATCGTACCAGTCGTGGAACTCGTCGGCGTGATTGGCCGTGTAGTCGAACGCCGCGAGCAGTAATCCCTTTGCCATCCTGGCCTCCGTCGATCCTCAGTGGAAGACACGGCCGGCGTCGATCACGACGGTCTGGCCGGTCATCGTTTCCATGCGGCACATGGTGACGACCATGTCGGCGCAATCATCCTTGTCGGCAGCCTTCTTCAGGAGCGCGCCCTGCGAGGCGATGTCGATCTGTTCCTGGCGCAGATTGGCCGTTGCGCGCGTCCCTTCCAGCAGCCCTGGCGCCACGCAATTGACGAGCGTTTCGGGTGCGAGGGCGACGGCCATGCAGCGGGTCAGATGGTTGAGCCCGGCCTTCGATACCGCGTAGGCGATCGACGACCCGGACGGCCCCAGTCCGGCCACCGATGAGATGTTGACGATGCGCCCCCTGCCCTGCGCCTTCATGACCGGCGCCACCGCCTTGATCAGCCGCATCGGACCGGTGAGGTTGACGGCGAGGATCCTGTCCCAGACGCCGATTGTCAGGCTGTCCAGGTCCTTGAACGGGATGGCCTTGTTGTAGGCTGCATCATTCACAAGCACATCGAGGCGGCCGAAACGCGCCGTGACATCGGCGACCAGTTTCTCGACCTGGTCTTGATCGGTGATGTCGCATTGAAAGGCGTCCGCGTTCACCTGGTACGTCCTGGCCAGTGTGCGGGCCACGCCGTCGGCCTGCTCATGGCTCTGGGCGTACATCACCGCGATCTGGCACCCTTCCCGGGCAAGAGCGTGGCAGATGCGCTGTCCCAGTCCGCCATTGCCCCCGGTCACCAGCGCCACCGCGCCATTGAGATCCATGCCGTTCCTCCTCGCCCGCACCATCACCACCCCTTGCCCGAGGCCGGCCGCGGTCTTGCCTGGAGGATAGTCTGGGGCCTAACCGGCGACACATGCAAGCTGGCCCTCGACTTTCACGCCGTCAGCCTTGAGCTTGAATTCCCCGCGATACTGGTAGTCCCCTGGTCGGGCCGAGGTTTTGATCACGATCGTGATGGGGTCGGGCTGGCCTGCGAGCATCAACATCATGTTGAGCTGGCGGTCGACATTCCAGAACTGGACGGGACGCCTGCCATCGAGAGACCAGTTCCGCCGATTGATCGGCACCTTCTGGTGCGTGATCTGGACCGAGCCTTGCAGGGGGCCTGATGGCGCACCGGTGCCGTTCGGGTCGAGTGGCATATAGAGGCGCATGTTCAGGTTGAAATCAGACACTTCGCAGCTGACGGCTGGCCCCCGTTGCTGGGCGTTGGCCGCGCCCGACAGCCCAAGTGCCATCATGACCGCCAGGCCTCTGACCATTGCGAGACCGGTGGCACGAGGCCAGCAGAAGGCGCGTTGTCTCATTGTCCCCCCTTCAGATAGTGTGGGCCCTTGGGATTGAGGCTGTCGATATAGGCCGCAATGGCCCGCACGCCGTCCACGCCCAGATCGAACTGCGGCATTTCCTCATGTCCCGACAAGGTGCCGCTCTTCAGGCCATCGACCAGCATCTTGCTCGGATACGGCCCGCCTAGATCGCGCAGGGGCACTGTCTTGCCGTCGGGTGACGGCCCCGCCGGTCCGACGGCGTGGCACTTGTAGCACTTCGCGGCTGCAATCGCTGCGCCCCTGGCAACGAGGTCCTCGGCCGCCGATGTCGGCCCCGACATGACGCCGGCCAGCAGGACGACAACCACCCCCCCTGTCATGACCCCGCGTCGCACCCTGCCCGGTTCACCTAATGCGTGGTTTGCCAAATCATTCCCCTGCAGCATCAGTGGGCTCCCCGAAACATCCTGCTGGCCTGTCCAGCGCCCATGTTCAAAAAATCAATCGGCTCGCCATTCGTCGCGGCCACGAAGATCTGGTGTGGTGGTTCCGAGTTTCGCGCCATCGTTCCGGCGTGCATGGCAAGCGAACTTCAGAGCACAACGCCCCTCCAGGGCCGTGATCCTGCCGGTATCCCTGCTGACCACGACGTCCTTGACGACTGTGTCGTTCGAACTGGCGCACATCGCGGGCGGGACAGTAGCTCGAGTTGGCTCTGCCTCCAAGCCGCTGGCCGCTGTCATCCACCACCAAGCCCTGCCGTGTGCCCGACGCGCCCCTGCGCTGTTGCCTCACGAGCCGTTGCGTCATAATGGCCTCCTGGTTCGCCACGGCGATGCCGGCTTGCTGCGCCGCCCACCCCGTCCGAGAGGTTTGCAGACCAATGGATCGCGACACGCTCAACACCTATGACGCCAATGCCCGCGACTACGCGGCGGACTGGGAGGACGAGCAATCCGCGCCTGGTGATCTGCACGCCATCGTGCGGGAGCATTTCCGCCCCGGCCTCACGATCGACGTCGGTTGCGGCAGCGGACGCGACACGGCCTGGCTGGTCGGGAACGGCTACGACGCCTTCGGGCTCGATGGGTCCCAGGGTCTCATCGCGGAAGCGCGCAGGCGGCATCCCGACATCCGCTTCGAGCGGGACACGCTGCCGAGACTGGTGAGCCTGCAAAGCGGCGTGTTCACCAATGTGCTGTGCGAGACCGTCATCATGCATCTGGGGACGGAGACAATCGCGGACGCCGTTGGGCGGCTCGGCGCGTTGCTGGCGCCCGGCGGGACCCTCTACCTGAGCTGGCGGGTTACGGACGGCGCAGATGTCCGGGACAAGGCAGGTCGCCTCTATTCGTCGTTTCCCGCGAGCCTCGTCACCGGCGCGCTGCCGGGCCTCGCCCTGCTGCTCGACGAAGAGGTCACGAGCCTGTCATCGGGCAAGATCATTCACCGTGTCGTTGCCCGGCGAAGATGACCACGCGCGGGCAACGGCTTTCTGCTTCGGCCTCAGACCAGCCGCGATTGCTCCACCGCCGCGGCGATGAAACTCGCGAACAGCGGATGTGGGTCGAATGGACGCGACTTCAGTTCGGGATGATATTGCACGCCGATGAACCAGGGATGCCCCGGAAACTCGATAGTCTCCGGGAGCAGGCCATCGGGTGACATGCCGCTGAACTTCAGCCCGGCCGCTTCGAGCTTCTGCTGGTACCTGGCGTTGACCTCGTAGCGGTGCCGATGCCGCTCCGAAATGGTGGTCGCCCCGTAGATCTCGGCGATCCGACTGCCCTTGTCGAGCCTGGCGTCAAAGGCACCGAGCCGCATGGTGCCTCCCATATCGGCATTGGCGGCGCGCTTTTCGAGTTCATTGCCGCGCATCCATTCGGTCATGAGGCCGACGACCGGTTCCGGCGTGTCGCCGAACTCCGTGGACGATGCCTTCTCGTATCCGGCCAGCGAGCGGGCGGCCTCGATCACGGCCATCTGCATCCCGAAGCAGATGCCGAAATAGGGCACCTTGCGCTCGCGTGCGAAGCGGGCTGCCAGGATCTTGCCCTCGGCCCCGCGCTCGCCGAAGCCGCCCGGCACAAGGATGCCGTGCAGCTCCTGCAGGTGGCTGGCCGGGTCCTCGGTCTCGAAGATCTCGCTTTCGATCCAGTGCAGGTTGACGCGCACCCGGTTGGCGATGCCGCCGTGGACCAGCGCCTCGATCAACGATTTGTAGGCGTCCTTCAGGCCGGTGTACTTGCCGACGAGGGCGATGTTGACCTCGCCTTCAGGGGTGGCGACCGCCTTGGAGATGCCCTCCCACCGCTCCAGCTTCGGCGTGGGCGCCCCCTCGATCCCGAACGCCGACAGGACTTCCCCGTCGAGCCCTTCGGCATGATAGGCGAGCGGCACAGCATAGATGGATGATACGTCGAGCGCCTGGATCACGGCGCTTTCACGGACATTGCAGAAGAGGGCGATCTTGCGCCTCTCGGACGACGGGATGGCACGGTCGGACCGGCACAGCAGGATGTCGGGCTGGATACCGATCGAGCGCAGCTCCTTCACCGAGTGCTGCGTCGGCTTGGTCTTCAACTCGCCAGCGGCCGGCACATAGGGCAGCAGCGTGAGGTGGATATAGACCGAATGCCGGGGCGGCAGTTCGTTGCCGAGCTGCCGGATCGCCTCGAAGAAGGGCAAGCCCTCGATGTCGCCGACCGTGCCGCCGATCTCCACCAGCACGAAGTCGATGCCGTCATTGCCGGAGAGCACGAACTCCTTGATGGCGTCCGTGACGTGCGGAATGACCTGAACGGTGCCGCCGAGATAGTCTCCGCGCCGCTCCTTGGCCAGGATGTCCTGATAGATTCGCCCGGTCGTGATGTTGTCCGACTTCTTGGCCGGCACGCCGGTGAAGCGCTCGTAGTGGCCGAGGTCAAGGTCCGTTTCGGCCCCATCGTCGGTGACGAACACTTCGCCATGCTGATACGGGCTCATCGTTCCCGGATCAACGTTGAGGTAGGGGTCAAGCTTTCTCAGCCTAACCGAATAGCCACGGGCCTGTAGAAGTGCTCCAAGGGCCGCTGAAGCCAGCCCTTTGCCGAGCGAGGAGACCACGCCGCCGGTAATGAAGATGTACCGCGCCATGGACCTTGAACATACAGCAAACTCGCGCGAGTCGAAGGGGCTAATTTCTTCGTCCACCGGCCGAGTTGCCGCACTCCGGTCCGACGCTTGTTCAAGCCGGCTCCGGAGGCGACTGCCGGCCTACTCGGATTTCGGCAACGACGGCAGGCGTTGATTGGCCTTGCCCTTCTCCAGGCTGTCCAGGATGCCGCCGGACGGCTTGGTGGACGACCCGCCCGAAGTCCCGGACTTGCTCGCTCCTGGAAGATCGAGTGGCGATATGCTCCGGTTGCTGTGGCTTGCCAGTAGCGTGAGGCTGATGCTGGTCACGAAGAACGCTGCCGCCAGCCCCATCGTCGCGCGTGTCAGGAAGTCAGCCGTACCCCGTCCCGTCATGAAGCTGGAGCCGCCGCCGCCCAAACCAAGGCCGCCACCCTCGGATCGTTGCAGAAGCACCACAACAACAAGTCCGAGTGCAATCATGAGATGCACAATCAAGAGAACAGTGATCATTTCGTGTCCAAGAAGGCTCGGGGCCGCAGCCCGCCTGACGGTTCATGACTCAGGGCGGCCCGGTTAACGCGCCCTGCTTCTACACCAGCCCGGCTTCATGGGCCACCCCCATGCGTCGGAAGACCGAATCTGTGCCGTACACTACTCTACGGGGTGGAAACTCTGGGCGATTTTCCGGAACTCGGGCATCAGCACATCGCGGTCGGCGACCGGGGCCTGGCCGAAAATCCGGTAGTAGCCGCCCTGTTTGCCGAGAATCAGCACCTGGTAGAGGGCCAACTCTCCGCCTGTGTCCTTGTCCTGGGCTGTCGCTTCCAGCTCGACCGCCTTGAGGCCCGCGATCTCGGTCGTCCGCTGGGCCTCGATCTTGAACTTCTCCAGGCCGGGCACACCTTCCAGGAGCCTTTCGGCATACGTCTCGTTGGGTGGAACGAGGCGCCGGTCAAGAGACGGCGCGACAATGAGGACGACCTTGTGCGGTTTCTTGCCGTTCGCCTGCTTGCCATCGAGGGTATAGAGCCGGGTGGTGCCGAGAACGGTGGCAGCCGGCTTGAACGAGCCAAGATAATCGAGCTGGAACACGTCCTTGCTGGGTGCGGGTGAGACAGCGATATGGGCGCTGTTCATGATTGCGGTGATTTGATCTTCCGTTATCTCACCCGACTTGAGGCGGCTCGCCTCGATATTGGCCGTGATCAGCGCCGTCACCCCGCGCTGATGGATCACCAGCAGGCGCTTTTCATATTCGCCGCGGTCTGTCGCCTGCACCGCCCGCATATAGACGTAGGGCTGCGGGCGCGTGAGTTGCATCGGCTTGGCGTCCTTAACGCCCTTGGCCGCCAGGGCGTCGGCGGTCAGTCCCTTGCTCACCTTTTCGTAGGCCTCGCCCGGCAATTCCAGGACGATGATCGACACGCCCAGCGCGTCATCGGTGAAACCGGAAAACAGCTGCGACGGCTTATAGCCATCCGGCAGATCGAGTACGACATGGCTCGATGGCGCCTGTTGCTCACGGGCGACACCTGGATCACTCCAAATTCCCACCCCGAGCAGCGCGACCGCCAACACCACTGTTTTCAAAACCGGGCGCATTCAAGCCTCCTGAAATGCGTTTACATGCCGGGCTAGCACAAAATGCTGTGGTTACGGCCAATTTGCGGCATGCGCCGCCGCCTTGCGGCGTGTCATATGCACCACTGAACCAGACAACCTGCTGAACTGCCGGATGACCATGATTGACATGAGTGCGGTGGCGGACGTGCTGCGAGACGTCGCCGCGACAGAAATACTCCCGCGATGGCGCAATCTCGCGGCCCACGAAGTGACGCGAAAAACTGGCGAAAATGCAGGGCTGGTGACCGTGGCCGATCAGGCTGCCGAAGCGGCACTGAGTGAACGCCTTCGCGCCCTGCTGGCGGGATCGACCGTGGTGGGCGAGGAAGCGGTTGCTGCCGATCGCCGCATCCTTGATCGGTTCACCCAATCCGCCCCCGTGTGGGTCATCGATCCCATAGACGGGACCCGGCGATTCGCGGAAGGGGCGCGCACCTTCGATGTCATGGTGGGATTGGTCGTGGAAGGGCGGCCCGTCGCGGGGTGGATCTTCTCGCCGGTGGAAGATGTCTTCTACATGGGGCACCAGGGCTGCGGCTCACGCATGATCCGGGGCGGCAAAAGCTCTGCGATCACGTCTGACCACGGGCGGGCACTCGAGGCCATGGAAGGAATCGTGGGCACCGGCGCCTTCGTGCAGCGCGGCTATCGGGACCCGAAGGCCGCCTTAGCCCGGTTCGCCGGCTACGGCAAACGTCAATGCGCCGGGCACAACTATGGCCGCCTGTTCCAGGGAACGAGCCATTTCCTGGTCAACTTTTCCACCCATCCCTGGGATCACCTTCCGGGTATTGCCATCGCCACGGCTGCGGGCTTCACCGCGGCGCGCCACGATGGGCGCCCCTTCGATCCCCTGGACCGTCATGGGGGCATTCTCGTCGCCCCGAGCCAGCAAAGCTGGGATGAGATCCACGGCGCGCTCTTTGTCAAACCATGATTTTTTGGCACAGACTGCCCGATGCACCGCGTACCGGCGGGAGAAGGAGGACCACACCATGACCGCGCCCAGCCCGTCGCAGCTGCTCGATGCCGTTCGCGACATCATCCACGACGTCGCGGCGGCGGAGATCATGCCCCGCTGGCGCAATCTGGCCGAGGGCGACATTTCGGAGAAAACCGGGCCGGACGATCTCGTGACCGTGGCCGATCAGGCGGCGGAACGTGCCCTCAGTCCACGCCTCACCGGGCTCATTGCCGGGTCGCGGGTCGTCGGCGAGGAGGCGGTCTCCGCCGACCCCTCGGTGCGCACCCTGTTTCGCGGCACCGGCCCCTTGTGGGTCATCGACCCCATCGACGGCACCAGTGCGTTCGCTGCCGGTGAGCCTGACTTCACGGTCATGGTCGCTCTGGTCGAGGACAAACGCTTGCGGGCGGGATGGATCATCGCCCCGGCGCTCGGACGCGACCTTTGGGGCGGTGCGGAAACCGGCGTCTTCCGCTCGACCGGCGCTGCGCCTCACCAGCTACCCGCACCGCGCGTGCCCGCAGCTGTCGGGTCCATGACCGGCATCCTCGGCAAGCGCAATATCACGGCCGAGCGGCACGCCGAGTTGCAGAGACGCGAGAAACACTTCAAGGCGCTTGAGGGCGTCACCTACGCGGGCATCGACTACCAGCGCCTGGCCATGGGCGAGGTGCAGTTCGCGGCCTACTCCAAATCCGAGCCGTGGGACCATCTGCCCGGTCTCGCCATCCTGTCGGCCTATGGCTTCGCCTGCTGCCGCTTCGATGGTTCCCCCTACCGGGCCGGCGACAACGAGGGTGGCCTTCTGGTCGCGCCGGGCGAACCCGTCCTGGCCGAAATCCGAGGCGCGCTGTTCGACTAGGTCCGGTGCCCCGCGCCCGCCCATTGGCTGAGTCGTCACCCTGTCCAACCTCACCTTGCCCCGCCCCCCGGCTTGCAAGGACCGCTTCAAGGCGACATAGAACGACAGCAATTCCTCCCAACACTCACGAAGGCGGCATTCCCCATGAACCTCGACCGCATCGCAACCACGGCCGATGTCGATCTCAAAGGCAAACGGGTCCTTGTCAGGGCCGATCTCAACGTCCCGGCCAAGGACGGCAAGGTGACCGACCTGACGCGGCTCGAACGGATCGTGCCCGGCCTCAAGGATCTCATGTCGCGCGGCGCGCGCGTTGCCGTGCTCTCGCATTTCGGCCGCCCGAAGAACGGCCCCGATGCGGAGAACTCGTTGCGTCCGGTGGCGGCCGTGTTGGGCCGCTTGCTGGAAACGGACGTTCCGTTGGTCTCCGACTGCATCGGGCCTGTCGCCGCATCGGCTGTGGATGGCCTCTCGCCCGGCGGCATCGTGGTTCTGGAAAACACCCGTTTCCACAAGGGCGAGGAAGCCAACGATCCGACCTTTGTTGCGGCGCTCGCCAAACTCGGCGACGTCTATGTCAATGACGCCTTTTCCGCGGCCCACCGCGCCCATGCCTCGACAGCAGGCCTTGCAACGCATCTTCCCGCCTACGCCGGCCCCCTGATGATGGAGGAGATCCAGGCGCTCCGTCAGGCGCTGGAAAAACCGGCCCGCCCGACCGCTGCCGTCGTCGGCGGCGCCAAGGTCTCGACCAAGATCCCGGTGTTGATGAACCTGCTGCCGAAAGTCGACAAGCTCATCATCGGGGGCGGCATGGCCAATACCTTCCTCGAAGCCAAGGGCGTTGCTGTCGGCAAATCGCTGTCCGAACCGGATTTCCAAGCCACTGCACGCGAGATCATGGCAGCGGCACAGCAACAGGACACAGAAATCGTGCTGCCTGTCGATGCGGTGGTGGCGCCGGAATTCAAGGCCGGCGCGCCTGCACGGACGGTCGCCCTCGACGGGGTCAGCGCGGATCAGATGATCCTGGATGTGGGGCCGAAGTCGCTCGCCTACCTGAACGAGGTCGTCGGCGCCTGCCGCACGCTGCTGTGGAACGGGCCGCTCGGCGCATTCGAGATCGAACCGTTCGGCAACGGCACATTCGCGCTCGCCCGCGAAGCCGCGCGGCTGACCAAGGCGGGCCAGCTCGTTTCGGTTGCAGGCGGCGGTGACACGGTTGCAGCCCTCAACGCCGCCGGCGTCACGGGGGACTTCACCTATGTTTCATCGGCTGGTGGCGCCTTTCTGGAGTGGCTCGAGGGCCGCGAACTGCCCGGCGTCGCCGCGCTCGCCGGCAAGGCTGCATGAGATGACCGCTCAGACTGCCAAGACCTGGCCACGTGCCGTCGTCTTCGACCTGGACGGCACGCTGGTGGACAGTGCCCCCGACATCAAGCGCGCCCTCGACGCCGGTTTCTCGCCCCTGGGCGTCAAGCCGTTTTCGCTCGACCAGACCAAGGCGCTGATCGGCGGCGGCGCGCAGGTGGCCGTCCGCAAGGCTGCCGATGTTGCCGGGCTCACGCTTGACGAGGACCGGGAGGTCCAGGTCCTCGAGCGCTTCTATGCGGCCTATGCCGCGGCATCGGCGGAGGGGCGCGGACTTTATCCCGGCGCCCATGAGCTGCTGGGGCACCTCACCGGGCGGGGCATCAAGCTCGCGATCTGCACCAACAAGGCGCAGGAGGTTGCAGACATTGCCATCCCGGCGCTCGGCATCGCCAGATATTTTCCAGTGGTGATCGGAGCGCGCAGCGACCTGCCGAAGAAGCCCGACCGGGCACCCGTGCTCGCCGCGTTACGGGCGCTCGGCATGGACACCGCAGGCGCGGTCATGATCGGTGACTCGAGTGCGGATATCGGGGCTGCCAAGGCGGCCGGCCTGCCGTCCATTGCCATTGCCCATGGCTACGCCAAGGTGCCCGTTGCCGAACTCGGGGCCGACCTCCACGTTGCCGACCTTTGGGGCATGAACGATGCACTTGAGACATTGTCGCGGCGCCTTCATTCCGCCTGATCGTTGCCGGGTCCCATGCAACGCGCGGCGAGCGGCCGGGTGCGGTGCGCCACAGTGTAGCTGATTACATCGGTGTGAATTGCGATCTGTCGCCGTTGCGCCTACCTTCGCCTGCAACGCAGCGTGCCCCGGTCGCCCTGCCTATTCCCTGACGCCGCTGCGGAGACAGCATGCTCTCTCAACTCTCACTTTATCTTGGTGTATCCCTTGCCGGCCTCGTGAGCTTCCTTTCTCCGTGTGTCCTGCCCCTGGTACCGCCCTATCTCGGTTACCTCGGTGGCCTGACGCTGGAGCAGATGTCGGAAACCGAGGGGATCGACAGGGCCGCATGGCGGCGGGTCGTGATCGCTTCGGTCTGTTTCGTCCTGGGCTTCTCGACCGTATTCATCGGACTGGGTGCGGGCGCCTCCGCGTTCGGCCAGTTGATCCAGACCTACAAGGCGGATCTGGCGCTGGTCGCAGGCTTCGTGATTTCACTCTTCGGCCTGCATTTCCTCGGCCTCCTGCGCATTCCGCTGCTCTACCAGGAGGCGCGCTATCACACCGAGATGAAGGGTGTCACCTATCTCAGTGCCTATGTCATCGGCCTGGCCTTCGCATTCGGCTGGACACCCTGCATCGGTCCTATCCTGGCCACCGTGCTGACGGTCGCCGCCAACGAGGCCAGCCTCGCCACGGGCGTCAAGCTCCTGGCCGCCTATTCGCTGGGTCTCGGCATACCGTTCATCCTGGCGGCCGTCGCCATCGGCCCGTTCATGTCGTTCATGCGCCGCTTCCGGCGACATATGGGGATGGTCGAGCATGTGATGGGCGCGATCCTGCTGCTGACAGGCTTGCTGTTCGCTGGCGAAGCGCTCGGCCTAGTCAAGACCGGCCTGATCACCGCAATCCCGCCGCTGGCGGACATGTCCGGTTGGGTTGGGCTCATCCTGGTGGCCGTAGGGCTCTTTGCGATCTTCCGTCATGCGGCCGCCATTCGGTACTCCGGCCTCGTTGGCGTCGTCATCGGCATGGCGCTCATCGGCGGCTCCATCAACGTGCTCGGCCAATGGCTGATCGAGAACGTTCCGGTTCTGGGGCAGCTCGAGGACATGACGACCTCCAAGGGCCTTTCGACTGAAATCCTGAGGCAGAGCAACCAGCCCTGAGAGTTTTCCAGCCATGGCAACCGGAGCAGCATCAACGCCAGCCGTCGCCCTGACCATTGCGGGTTCGGACAGTTCCGGTGGCGCGGGCATCCAGGCCGACCTGAAGACCTTCACGGCGCTCGGGGTCTACGGCGCAAGCGCATTGACGGCATTGACCGCCCAGAACACCACCGGCGTGCAGGACGTGCTGGACGTGCCGCCGGAATTTGTCGTGGCACAGCTCAGGTCTGTGACCTCGGACCTCGATGTGCGGGCCATCAAGACCGGTATGCTCGCCAACGCCGCGATCATCCGCGCCATCGCCGGTGTCCTGGCTGCCATTCCCGACATTCCGCTGGTGCTCGATCCGGTGATGGTTGCGACCAGTGGCGATCCGCTGCTTGCCGCAGATGCCATCGCCACGCTCAAATCAGACCTGATCCCGCGGGCCCTGGTGATCACACCCAATCTGCCGGAAGCTGCCGCGTTGCTCGGTGTGCCCGCGGCGAGAACCGAGGATGAATGCATCGCACAGCTCGCTCCGCTTGCCGCGCTTGGCGCTCATGCCGTGCTCCTCAAGGGCGGACATCACAGTGGCGATACGGCCACCGACTACCTGCATGTCGATGGCCACACGCATCGGTTCACCGGACCGCGTATCGCGACCCGCAACACCCACGGCACCGGATGCACGCTCTCGGCGGCTATTGCCGCGGAACTCGCCACGGGCCAGCCACTGCTTTCAGCCATTGAAAACGCCAAGTCATTCATGACGGCGGCAATCGCTTCGGCGGCCGGTCATCGGCTCGGCGCGGGGCATGGTCCGGTCGACCACCTCCATGCCATCCGCCGCGGGCGCTGAGGAACAACGCTCTCGGATCGAGCGTATCTTTTTTGCCACCGCGCGGCCGAATTGCATGTCGGACAATTGCTCCCGATTGCGTATGGCGATACCCTCTCCGGGTGGCTGATGAGCCTTAACGCGTGAACCGGAAACAGATGCTGACCGAGCACGCTCGAGAAATCGGAAGGCTATCGTTGGGGAAGAGACGGCATGCGAGCGCAACGCCGCGTGTGCCTCCTCTTTTGGGAAACCGGTGCGGTGCCAACCGCGCCGGTTTTTCTCTGCCACGCCGCAGACTGGTGATTCATCGAATTGGACATCGCTGGAGCCTTCGACAGCGGGACCGCGCTGTCAGCGTTTCAGCTCATCGTCGATTTTGCGGAACATGTAGCTCCATTTCTCCTTCTGCACATCAACCAGCTTGTCCATGATCTGGTGTACGTCCTTGAGACGTCCACAATCCGGCACAGCGGCCTGTGCACCTTCCGCGCCCATCTGTTCAATCCTGGCGAGAAAGTCGGAGGAGCGCGCGTCAAAGGCGGCAATGGCCGGGTCCTGCACAATCGGAGCGGCCAGCGTCAGGAACTGGTCGTAGTTCCAGCCACGCTTCTCCTTGAGCTGTCTCAGCTTGGCCTGGAAGTTGGGCTTGTTGACCTTGTTCAATGAGCGCAGCGCGGAGGCTGCTGTTCCAACCGCGGCCTCGAATTCCATGCGCGTGCACGCCTCGGCCGTTGTCGGCCCGACAGCGCATAAACCGAGGAAACCAATCAGGAGATGTCCCGCGATGCGCGCCAATCCAATCCTCGATCCAATTGAGCAAACCATGTTGCCCGGCAAAAGAACGGCATCTGATTGCTTCCTGCATGGCCTGTCCCACGCTGCTCCGCAAGTCCTGAACCCACAATTTCGTTGCAAATAATCCCCGCCATCCCGGGGCGTGACACCATCCTGCAACACAACAGGAGGATCACTGCCCAATGGCCGCACCCACCCCCTCAGAGGGCCCCGCCGCATACGAGCCGCGAGATACGCCGCGACCTGCCACGTCCGGTGGCAGCTTCCGACTGGCACCCGCCTCACCGGTGCAGGGAGGGTATGACCGCAGCCGCGATCTCCCACGCCTGATCCCGCTCTGGCCGATCGAGATTACCGACACCAGTCACGAGGGCGCCCTCCGGCTCATACGCCGGATTCGGCGGGCGCTGCGCGAGGAGCGCCGCCGCGGGGTTGCAGGGGAGTGGTGCTATGACCTGCGGCGCCATGCCGGGCTCAGTCTCGCGCTCAAGGCGGAACTGGCGTCGCTCGGACAGCCTGTAGCGTCCCGAAGCCGGCCGTTGTTTGCACGGCCGCTTCGCGATCAAGGCAAGTGAGGAAGGATGAACCGGCTACTTGTCGTCGCGGCGCGTGCCGAGCCCCATCTTCTTGGCCAACTGGGAGCGGGCCGCCGCGTAGTTCGGGGCGACCATCGGATAATCATGGGGGAGCTGCCATTTTGCCCGGTATTCCTCGGGCGACATCTTGTAGTGTGTGCGCAAATGCCGCTTCAGCGACTTGAACTTCTTCCCGTCCTCGAGACAGACAATATAGTCGGGTGTGACGGATCGCTTCACCGGCACCGCAGGCTTGGCATCGTCCCGCAGCACCACCTCGACGCCGCCTGTCGCGCGCGTCAGGGCCTGATGCACCTCGCCGATCAACGACGGCAACTCGGTGCTCGCGATAGTATTCTTTCCCACGTAGGCAGCAACAATTTCGACAGTCAACTCAATGAGATCCGCGCGATCAGCATCAGACATTCGCATCTGCTCCACGACACCTTTCAATACCGCATCGCAACTTCCCAGTACTTGGGCTTTCGATGCTATATAACTTGTCTATCTTAGTATACCTAGCCACTTGAGGTGCCTCAATTGACCGTTTCTCCATGTTTTCAACTATCTTTGGAAAGATATACTTATTCCTACGTACCGCATGCGGATCAACTGTCAAGTTACAGTTCTGCATGACTGCTGCGCACCATAATTCTGCTCCGTGCGAACGATTTGGCATGCTAGAGCAGCCTCGATCGTGGCCGGCCAAGGGCGCTGCAGATAGCCGACCGGGCCCTGACATGAGCCGCATTCCCAAGACCTAGCTGGAGATTTTCCATGCCCAAATCGGCTCCCACGAAGTCTTTGCCTCTTCCGCCATCTGCGGTGCGCCGTCCCACGACCAGCACCCACCATGGTGTTGAACTGGTAGACTATTACGGCTGGTTGCGCGCCGACAACTGGCAGGACGTGATGCGGGATCCGAGTGTACTTGATGCCGACATCCGTGCCTATCTCGAAGCCGAGAACGCCTACACGGATGCCGCATTGGCCGATACGCAGAGCCTGCAGGATGCGCTTTTCACCGAAATGAAGGGGCGGATCAAGGAGGATGACAGTTCGGTGCCCTCACCGGACGGACCGTGGGAATATGCGGTCCGCTATATCGTGGGCGGGCAGTATCCCCGGCTCGTGCGCCGTCCTCGCGGCGGGACCGACGAGCAGGACATCATTCTTCTCGACGGCAACACGGAAGCCGAGGACGAAGCCTATTGGGGTCTCGGCGGCAGCGCGCACAGCCACGATCACCGCTACCTGGCCTATGCCGTCGATACCAAGGGTTCGGAGCTCTACACCATCCGCGTCCGCGACATCGAGACGGGCAAGGATCTCGCCGACGAGATCCCCGACACCCGCGGCAGCATCGAGTGGGCGCGCGATGGGCGCACACTCTTCTATGTCCGTATCGATGACAATCACCGGCCGCTGTTCGTGTATTCCCACATCCTCGGAACACCGGCCGCCGACGACAAGCTCGTCTACGAGGAAAAAGACCCTGGCTTCTACGTCGGCATCGGTGCAACGCAGTCCGGCAAGTTCCTCCAGGTGGTGGCCCACGATCACCAGTCCAGCGAGGTCTACCTGATCGACGCCGATGCGCCGGCGTCCCCAATGACCCTGGTCGCGGCACGCCGGCATGGCCATGAATACGATGTCGAGCACGAAGGCGACCGGCTGATCATCAAGACCAACTCGGGCGGCGCGGAAGACTTCCGCATCATGACTGCTCCGGTCAGCGCGCCACAGGAAGAAAACTGGACAGAGCTGGTTGCCCACAAGCCCGGCCGGTTCATCATCTCGGTCGTGGCGCTCGCCCGTCACATGGTCCGTATCGAGCGCGAGAACAGCCTTCCGCGTATTGTCATCACGCGGCACGCCGACGGCGCCGAGCACGCCATTTCATTTCCGGAAGCCGCCTACAGCCTGGGCATGGCGCCGGGTTACGAGTTCGACACCAATACGCTGCGCTTCACCTATTCGTCGATGACGACGCCGCTCGAAGTCTACGACTACGACCTGGAAACGCGGGGACGCGATCTGCGCAAGCGCCAGGACGTGCCATCGGGCCATGACCCCGCCGACTACGTGACGGTGCGCGTGCAGGCGCCAGCGACCGACGGGGAGACGGTGCCGGTCTCGATCCTCTACAAGAAGGGTACGCCGCTCGACGGCACCGCGCCCCTTCTTCTCTACGGCTATGGCGCCTATGGCATCCCCATTCCCGCCTCGTTCTCGACGACACGCCTGTCGCTCGTCGACCGTGGTTTCGTCTATGCCATCGCCCACATCCGCGGCGGCAAGGACAAGGGCTACCGCTGGTACACGAACGGCAAGCTCGAGCACAAGACCAACACGTTCACCGACTTCATTGCCGCTGGCGAACATCTGGCCAGCGAACGGTTCACCAGCCGCGGGCGGATCGTTGCCAACGGCGGCTCGGCCGGGGGCATGCTGATGGGCGCGGTCGCCAACATGGCACCAGACCTGTTCCTCGGCATCATCGCGGACGTGCCGTTCGTCGATGTGCTGAACACCATGCTCGATGCATCCCTGCCGCTGACCCCGCCGGAGTGGCCCGAATGGGGCAATCCGATCACGTCGGCGGACGAGTTCAAGCGCATCCTCAGCTACTCGCCCTATGAGAACGTCGCGCATAAGCCCTATCCGCACATCTTTGCCTAT
The DNA here is from genome assembly GCA_047971765.1 of Hyphomicrobiaceae bacterium. Lineage (GTDB taxonomy): Bacteria > Pseudomonadota > Alphaproteobacteria > Rhizobiales > Hyphomicrobiaceae. The sequence goes on from JBKDZY010000740.1 coordinate 16,557, forward strand.
GGCGGCCTCACCGACCCGCGCGTGACCTACTGGGAGCCCGCGAAGTGGATTGCCCGTCTCCGGGAGCGCAATACCAGCGACAACCTCGTGCTGCTGAAGATCAACATGGAAGCGGGACATGGCGGCGCTTCGGGGCGTTTCGAGGCGTTGAAGGAAATTGCCCTCGACTACGCCTTCGCGATCAGGATTGCGGAACAGGCCCCGGCGAAAGCCGGTTGATCCGGCCGGCCACCGCCCTCGCCGATTGCGCCCTGCGCTCGGCCTCGACGACCTCGCCTCGATGGAACCCGCTTGACGCCGCCAGTTCAAGCGCGAACCATCAGGCATGTCCTTTCGAGGCATGGATTGCAGAACGATTTCGCGAGGAGACGCATCATGGCCACGAGCAACGCACCCGGTGCAGGCTACGGACAGGAAGACGACGCACACCAGGCCTACCTGAATGATGGCGAGCGCAAGGCGTTCCAGTTGGGCAATCGCGGTCCCATCCGGTTCGATGCCAACGGGCGGCTGGCGCAGGACATTCTCGACAGCTACTGGACGAACGGTTTCTACGTCTTCGAGGGCGTGCTGGGCGCCGAGGAACTGGCCGACATCGAGCGGGACGTGAAAGACATCCTTGACCGGCTGCCTGTCGAGAAGGACGCGCCGCTGGACAAGCACGGCCGCCCTGCGCTCGCCCACGACTGCAAGGCACCGACGCTCTTCTGGTCAAAACCTCTGGGCGACCCGTTCGGCGGCACCGAACTCGCCAACGGCCGACATCCCGTAAAGATGCACGAACCGACCGCGGCCCTGGATGCGCCGAAGGAGGTTGTCTATCTCATCCTCGGATCGCTGCAATTCTCGGAGGCCTGCCTCAGGGTCTACGGCCACCCCGATCTTCTCCGCGCCGTCGCCTCCATCAACGGAGACGATTTTACGCCCTTCAACGAGGCGCTGTTCATCAAGGAACCCGGACGCGGCGCCTCCGTTGCATGGCACCAGGACGGCGTCACCCACTGGAACGCGCCGGACTGGGACGAGGGCACGCATGGCTTCAACATGATGGCCCAGCTCTACGGCTGCACGCCCGCCAATGGTGTCTGGGTCGTGCCGGGTTCGCACAAACTCGGCAAGATCGACATCAAGGCCTGGGTGGCGGAAGCGGGAACGGAGCGTCTGCCCAAGGCGGTCCCGATCGTGTGCAAGCCGGGCGATGTCGCGGTCACCAACCGGCAGGCCTTGCATGGCTCGTTCGCCAACACATCCAGGGACTGGCGGGTGACCCTCAACCAGGGCTTCCACCGCCGCAAATCGGTGCTGAATGTCGAGGCTGGCGGTATTCACGCCAAAAGGGCTGTCTACGATGATGCACGCATCCAGGAGCGCTCCAGAAGGATCGGCTCCGGCATCGATGCCCGCCGCCAGAGGTTCCCGGGCGAGACACCCTATGTCTACAAGCCGCTGGCAGAGGCCGGCGTGACCTGCAAATGGGATGCCAAGGCAAAAGCCGCCATCAAGGACTACAACCTTCTGGATCTCAGCATCTGAGGGACGGCTCACCCCGGTTCCCCTATCCTTGCCATGACGTGCGAAACCCGGAGCGTGCGGAAGCGCCGCCCCGCGGTTTCGCAGCGGCTTTTTGTGGTCGCTGGCATGGCTCCGCGCCACGCCAGCTTGACGCAGGCGTCAACTCAACCCACCCTTGCGGCCCATTCAATCAGAGAGGCCCCATCGCAATGTCTAAACCGTTCAAGGGTGTCCGCATCCTGGACTTCACGCAGGTCTTTGCTGGACCATTAGGTTCCTACCAGTTGGCGCTGCTTGGCGCGGACGTCATCAAGATCGAGCGGCCGGGCGGTGACGACATGCGCTACGGACCGCCGAACAAGGAATGGTCCGACCGTGGCATGGGTACGAGCTGGATGGCCATCAACTCGAACAAGCGCAATATTGCACTCGACCTGCGCAATCCCGAGGCCATCGAGATCGTGAAGCGCCTGGCCAAGACGGCAGACGTGGTGATGGAGAACTTCCGCCCCGGCGTCATGGAGAAGCTCGGCATCGGCTGGAAGCAGCTCAGCCAGGTCAACCCGAAGCTCATCTATGCCGCCGTTTCTGGCTTCGGCCACAATGGTCCCCTGATGCGGTCGGCCGCCTACGACGGCAAGATCCAGGCCATGAGCGGCCTGATGTCGATTACCGGCAGCGAAGAGTCGGGCCCGACGCGCGCGGGCTTCGCGGTGTGCGACGCCATCGGCGGCATGACGCTTGCCTTTGCAGTCTCGAGTGCACTCTTCCAGCGCACCCATACCGGCAAGGGCCAGATGGTTGATGTTTCCATGCTGGATTCCGCCATGACGTTCATGTCGTCGTTCTATGTCGATCACACGGTCGGCGGACACATCCAGGGGCCGAGCGGCAACCGCGCCCAGAGCCGCCTGCCGACCGCCGACCTGTTCAAGGTGAAGGACGGACATATCCTGCTGGCCGTCAACAACGAGAAACAGTTCGCGGCCCTCTCGACGGCAATCGGAAAGCCGGACCTCAACACCGACCCGCGTTTCGTCGACTGGCCGACCCGCATCGCCAACGAGACGGTGCTGCGCCAGATCATCGAGGATGTCTTTGCGGAGAATGACGCCCACTACTGGGACGACTACCTGACCAAGCACGATGTGCCGTGCGCCAGGGTCTGGACGATGGACGAAGTGGTGGCCAACCCGCAGCTCGAGCACCGCTCCGTCCTGCAGGAAGTCGACAGCCCCTACGGTCCGCTCAAGCTGATCGGGCAGGGTTTCCAGTTCGAGCACAACGGCGGGTCGATCGAGTTTCCGCCCCGGCTGCCGGGTGCCGACACCGACGCGGTGCTTGGCGAGGCAGGCTACTCGGCCGCCGAGATTGCGGGCTTCCGCAAAACGGGGGCCGTCAGCGAAGGTGTGGAACTCGACCGCCGGAAAAAGTAGGCTCGCCGTTCTGCCAGGAAACAAACGGGGACTGATGGATGCGCTGGTTGGCCGAGTTCGTGCAGTCGAACAAGGACGTGTTCGACATTATCCAGGCGGTCAGCACAATCCTCAGTCTTCTGGTCTGGACCGTTGGCAGCATTCTGCTGGTGCGTGCCTGGCGGCGCAATGCCATCAAGAGCATCGGGCTTGGCCCGATCAGCTTCCGGCTCCAGGAGGAAGCCGTCAAGGCAACGGCCAGCGCCATTCGCACCTGGGACAAGGCGCATCCCAACGGCAAGGCGGCTGTTGACCTGCCCCGCATTCGCGAGACGGTGTCACGCGCCTTCGCGCCAGACACGCTGGACCGGCTGATCGGCCAATCCATCCTGTGGGTCGACGACCATCCGCAGAACAATATGCTCGCGGTGCGCGCCATGCGCCGCCTGAACCTCGACATCGAGCAGGTTCTGTCCACGGAAACGGCGCTGGAGGCCCTGCACCAGCGCCGCTTCAATCTCGTCATCTCGGATATGGGCCGGGGCGCGAACCTGCTCGCTGGCTATGAATTGCTTGCCGCCATCAGGCAGAGCGGCAACCAGATCCCGTTCTTCATTTTCGCGGGCTCGGATACGCCCGAGTTCCGGCGGCAGGCGGCCGAAGCCGGCGCACAATTGTCCACCAACGACATGATCGAGCTGATGGATTGCGTCATCACGACACTGGGCAAATCTCCGCCCGCTCACCCGCCTGGCGGCGGAACCCGCCTTCCCGCTCCATTGACCTGACACGCCTCCAGCGGCCAAACTCCGCGGCGAACCAGACATCAAGGGAATTCCCATGTCCAATCCACTGCTTTTCACACCGATCGAACTTCGCTCGGTCACGCTCAAGAACCGCGTCGTGCTCTCGCCGCTCTGCATGTATTCCGCCAAGGACGGTCTCGCCAACGCCTTCCACTTCTCGCACCTGACGGCTTTTGCGCGCGGCCAGGTCGGCCTCATCTTCACCGAGGCGACGGCGGTGCTGCCCGAGGGGCGCATCTCGAACGGCTGCTGCGGATTGTGGAACGATGCCCAGGCCGAGGCCTATCGCCCGATTGTCGAGGCGATCGAAGCCCTCGGCGGTGTGCCCGCAATCCAGATTGCCCATGCAGGCCGCAAGGCCTCGGTCCACACGCCATGGAACGGCAGCGGGCCTCTGACGCCTGAGGACGCGGCAAGTGGGTCGCCACCATGGCAGACCTATGGGCCGACAGCCGATCCAGTGAACGCCTCATGGCCCGCGCCCAAGGCGATGACCGAGGGTGATATTGCCAACACCGTGCAGGCGTTCTCCGATGCGGCCCGGCGCGCGCACAAGGCCGGCTTCAAGGTGCTGGAGATCCATGGCGCCCACGGCTACCTGATCCATTCCTTCCTCTCTCCGCTCGCCAATACCCGCAACGACAGCTACGGCGGCGACCGGAAGGGACGGATGCGGTTCGCGCTGGAGGTGGCCGACGCCGTGCGTGCGGCGTGGCCCGACGACCTGCCCCTGTTCTGGCGGCTATCCGCAGTCGATGGCCCGAGTGGCGGCTGGAGCCTCGATGACAGCGTCGCACTTGCCGCCGAGTTGAAGACGCGCGGCATCGACGTGGTCGACTGCTCGGCTGGCGGCATTGCCGGTGCGCCTGCCTTCCGCGCCGACGACAAGGGCCAACCGCTGAAGACCGGTGGCGAGCGTCCGCCCGGCTTCCAGGTACCCTATTCGGAGCGCATCCGCCGGGATGCCGACGTCAAGACGATGGCGGTTGGCGTCATCATCTCCGGACCGCAGGCCGAGGCCATCCTCCAGGAGGGGCGTGCCGACCTGATCGCCATCGGGCGGGAGCTCATGTACGACCCCTATTGGCCCTTGCGGGCCGCCCAGGCGCTCGATGCAGACCCCGACAGCAAGATGTGGCCCCGCAACTACGGCTGGGCCATCGCACGCCGCAACGCGATCCGTTCCCAGAACGCGGCCTCGCGCTGACCCGGCGACTATCGACACCTGCTAAAGGAACACACCATGCGCTTCAAGGACCAAGGTATCGT
>JBKDZY010000741.1:0-9557 GCA_047971765.1 Hyphomicrobiaceae bacterium
CACGCGTGTCGAGCGTGTAGATCCGCCCATCTGCGACGATGGGACTGGCAGTAAGGCGTCCGTAACTGGTGGACCCGTAACCGGCCTCCACGCTCCAGATCCTCTTGAGGCTGGCGCCCAGCGCAAGATGTCCGAAAGAGTTGCTGGCAGGTCCGCCGGGCTCTGGCCACGACACATTTTGCTGCGGCGGCGGCAACACGATCGGCTGCGCGTCAGGCGAAACATCAAGGCCGGCCTTCTGCTCGGCCAACGCCACGGGAATACGTTTGCCCGGCAGTGGCGCTTCTTTCGTCGCGAACGGATTGAGATCCTGGATTCGCGGAATTTCCGGACCGCCCGAGCATCCCCCGAGAGCAACTGCCACCAAACCGGCCAGCAGTCCCGCAACCCAGGCCGTCCCGGAACGCACGCCCGATCGGCGGGGCACCACGCCCCCCGCCACCTGCGATGCACAACAGGCAGGAGAGCGATCCTCGCACCTCGTTCCCAATCCCTGAGCTGCCTGCATTCCCTGGCTCCCCCGAGCTCTCTGTCCGAACCACGAAGCGCGCGATCCGCGCCCCAGGCTACTTCTTCCCTTCGCCCCGCTCCGCGTTGCCAGTCGCGGAATCATTTGCAGGTTTCCCGGCATTCTCGCCGCCCGCAGCCCCGTTCGGCTTCGCCCCTGCGGATTTATCGATCAGCAGCGCCAGCATCTCCTGGGCCCTCTGGGCGAGCCCCGCAGGCGTTGCCCGATCGCCCAGGATCTGCTCGAACGACCGTATGGCCTCATCAAACTTGCCCGCCTTGTAGGCTGCCATGCCCAGCGCCTCACGCGCGGACGGGTGCCATGGGCGGGATTCGTCAACCAATGGTGTCAGGCGATTCTTCATCTCGGTCCAGTCCGCCTGATCCAATCTCAACAGCGCAGCCTGCAGAGCGGCGAAATCTCGCAGGATGATGTCGGTATCCGTATCCTTCGATACCGCCTCGAAGGCCGCCAGTGCCTCCGCCACCTTGCCGGCTTTCGCCTGTTCTCCCGCCACCCGCAACCGGGCCAGCGCCTGATAGCCGGGCGGGCCCGATTTCGAGATGGCCTCGAAAGCCTTCATCGCATCGTCAGCTTTCCCGGCAGTCGCCAGATTGCTGGCGGCAATGAAGCTCGCACCGGCCTTTTCGCGGCTGGCATTGAGATTCTTCTGCCACCACACATAACCAAGCGTGCCGACAACAATCGCCACCACCGCCACAACGATCAATATCCCGAACCGCTGCCAGATATCGAGGAACTGCTGGCGGCGGTATTCGCTGTCCACCTCACGCAAAAAGCTGTTCGATTGATCGGCCATTGGTCTAGGGCATTCCCGTTTGGCTCCGGCATCGCCACGCCGGGGCAGTTTGAAACTTCATCGCTCGACGGCGACCTATAGCCTGACGGCTGTCAAAGAGAAAGCCGAGGCGCACCTGTGTCCACCATCAGCCGCAGCGCCCGGACAGCCTATGTCAGACCAGCAACTGCCGCCTGTTTCGGGCAAATTCGTGTCCTTGCCCGTTTCCCGGGCATCAGACTGGCGCAGAACGCCGCGACCGACACCACACGGTTACGGGATGATTTGAACGCCTATCAGGTAGGGATGCCCCCACTTGATGAACACCCAGTAGAGCGCCAGCCCCACCACCACCGCGATAATATCGTTGGTCACCGGCCCCGACGTCACCACCACCTCGCCTTGCGCCTCCCGCTTCTTCAGTGAGATGCGGTCGACCACGGCCCAGGCCATGAAGCTCAGAAACAACAACAGGGAGGCCAGGTCGCCCCTGGCGAAAAGGTGCGCCAGCGCCCAGAACTTGACGGCCGTCACCATTGGATGGCGCACGACCCCGGCAATACGGCCGCGCAGATAGGTGGCAACCAGCAACGGAAAGACCGGCAGCATCAACGTCATCGTGACGTGTCGCCCCCAGGCGGGTGGGGACCACAGCTGCGGGTTCTTGCCCGGATGGAGCTGGACTTTGTGAAAACCGATCACGATCAATGCAAAGCCGACAAGCGATACGATCGAAAAGAAGGCCCGGTAGGGGCCGGACCCGAAGCGGGTGACGAGCCCTTCACGCAACTCTCGCCGGGTTGGCAACAGGTGAATGCCCAGAAAGATCACCAATCCCAGCACCAATGTCAGCATCACGTCCCCCTTGCCATCCCGGCCCGCCGCAACGGCCAGCTCCCATGGCGATCTATCGCGTCCAGTATCGTGTCGTTCCAGCGAGGCGCCTGCCGCACCCGGGCAGGCTTTACGTTACATCGCTTTCGTCTCGATCGTTATCACTTCCCCCTTCCGCAACGCGAGCGCCACCTCGCCGGCTTTCAGGCGCAGCGCATCGGCCCCGAACAACTCTCGGCGCCAACCTTTGAGTGCCCCCACGTCCGGGTCCCGCTCGACCGCGATCCGCTCGAGATCATCCGTATCCGCGATCAGACGCGGCGCAACGCCATGGCGTCCGGCAGCCGCCTTGAGCAGAACACGCAGCAGATCGACCATGGCCGCGGCGTCGGCCGGAAGCGAATGCCCTTGCGTCAGCGGCGGCAGCCCCTTCGGATCGCGCTTCAGGCCACGTTTGACGGCCTCCACGATCTCCTTGGCCCGCGCCGACCGCGCAAACCCGTCGCTGAACGACCTGAGTTCCCCGAGCCGCTTCACCTCTGTCGGCTGTTGGTTGGCGACATCGTAGAGCGCGTCGTCCTTCAGCACCCGGCTGCGCGGAACATCCTGCTCCTGCGCCACTCGCTCACGCCACTCTGCGAGTTCCATCAGAACGCCCAGCGCCCTTCGATTGCGGACCTTCAGCTTGAGCCTGCGCCAGGCCGCCTCGGGATGCGCTTCATAGGTCGCCGGCGCTGTCAGCGTCGCCATTTCCTCGGACAACCAGTGCGTCCGTTTGGTCCGGTCGAGCTCATCCTTGAGATAGCGGTAGACATCACGCAGGTGCGTCACATCCCCGAGCGCATAGGTCAGTTGGCGATCGGACAGCGGACGCCGGCTCCAGTCGGTGAACCGCGACGACTTGTCGAGATCCCTGTTCGTGATCCGCTTGACGAGATTCACATAGGAGATCGAATCGCCAAATCCGCACACCATCGCCGCCACCTGTGTGTCGAACACCGGCTCCGGCACTTTCCCCGACTTGATGTGCATGATCTCGATGTCCTGCCGCGCCGCATGGAACACCTTCACAACGGCAGGATTGCCCATCAGCTCGAAGAACGGTGCGAGATCAATATTTTCCGCCAGCGGATCAACGATGCATTCGATCCCGTCGCCGGCCATCTGGATGAGACACAGCTTGGGCCAGAATGTCGTTTCGCGCATGAATTCCGTATCGATGGCGACAAATGGCTGCCCGGCAAGGGCGCTACAGACACGGCGGAGATCAGCAGTCGTAGAAATGAGTTGCATAAAACGCGGTATAGCCCAGCAAATGGTTGGAGTCTCCAAGCGATATCTTGCCGCAGCCGTTATCCTTTAGGGCAAATTAAGCAACAGGCGCACCAAACAATCCCACTAATGAGAATATTAACCGCACGACGGCAATGATCGACACCGAATTGGCGACACCCGGTTTGCGGGAAGCGTTTTGGGGGCCGTAATGCGTTCGAGTATCGTTACATTTTTGTGCTGCATCGCCCTGTTGATGGCGGGCGCGCAATCCGCTGAAGCCGGGATCCCGATCCCATGCACCGGCGAGTCGATCATCACGGTTGCAAAGACACCACCGGATTTCATGGTGCCAACCAAGAACGGCGGCCGCCAGCACCTGAACCTGGGCTACAAGTTCTCTGGCTGTACCGGCGGCGAATGGGTCGCCTATTCGGGAACCGGCAGCACCTATTACCACTTGAACGACATCCAGCTCAAACTGCTGACATTTGCCGCCGGCCTCAAGGAATTGCCGCCTCCGCCGAGCTACCTGATGACCTTCTCGGCATCATGGTCCGCCTGGCTCTGGATCGCCTTGGTCGGCTTTGCGTTGCTGGCCAAGCTGATGGGCTCCGGAAATAGCTCAAGCCATCACAAGCAGACCGCCGGACCTCGGGACACAACCGGAAAAGCCTTCACTGACGATGACCGATCGAATATGCGTGGCGCACGCCCTGCCCGCACGGTCGGAATGGCACGCTCCCGGATTTCAGCTCCGGGACAGCCGACATTCAGCAAACGTGGCTGACAAGCCAACGGCCCGGCACATTTGATCTGACGAGGGCGTTCGCTGGCCGGACGCCCCTTTTTGCATTGTGGCAGGATCTGGTCGGCCCCGGCCTCTGACAGGCGTCCCGGGGGCCTCACGGCTTGACAAGCCGCGCCTGCCAATGGATGACGGCCCGTCCTATATCCCGGCAGCACAGATGTCGCCGCCGCACTTCGGGAGAAGCCCCATGCATCGCTACCGCTCCCATACCGCAGGCGCCTTGCGCGCATCCGATATCGACTCCACGACACGCCTGTCAGGCTGGGTCCACCGTGTCCGCGACCATGGCGGCGTGCTGGTCATCGACCTGCGCGACCATTACGGCCTGACCCAGGTTGTAGCTGACCCCGACTCGCCTGCCTTCGCCACAGCCGAGAAGCTGCGCTCCGAATGGGTCGTGAAAATCGATGGCCGCGTTCGCCAGCGCCCGGAAGGCACCATCAACACGGAACTTCCAACCGGCGAGATCGAGGTCTATGCCGACGTGATCGAGGTGCTGTCCGAAGCCAAGGAATTGCCCGTACCTGTCTTCGGCGAGCCCGACTACCCGGAAGACCTCCGCCTCACCTACCGGTTCCTGGATCTCCGGCGCGAGACCCTTCACGACGTCATCATGAAGCGGCTGGCGATCACCCGGTCCATCCGCCAAGCCATGCACGAAGCTGGCTTCAATGAGTTCCCGACACCGATCCTCACCGCATCGAGCCCGGAAGGGGCCCGCGACTTCCTGGTGCCAAGCCGCATCCACGAGGGCAAGTTCTACGCTCTGCCCCAGGCTCCCCAGCAGTACAAGCAGCTCCTCATGATGGCGGGCTTCGACCGCTACTTCCAGATCGCCCCCTGCTTCCGTGACGAGGACCCGCGCGCCGATCGTCTGCCGGGCGAGTTCTACCAGCTCGATGTCGAAATGAGCTTCGTCGAGCAGGAGGACGTGTTCCAGACCATGGAACCCGTCATTACCGGTGTGTTCGAAGCTTTCGCCGAGGGCAAACCCGTCACCAAGGGCTGGCCGCGCATCCCCTACGACACGGCGATCCAGAAGTATGGCTCCGACAAACCCGATCTCCGAAACCCGATCGAGATGCAGGACGTGACCGAGCATTTCCGTGGCTCGGGCTTCAAGGTGTTCGCCCAGATGCTGGAGCGCGATCCCAAGGCGCGGGTGTGGGCCATACCCGCCAAGAGCGGCGGCTCCCGTGCCTTCTGCGACCGCATGAACGCCTGGGCGCAGAAGGAAGGCCAGCCGGGTCTCGGCTCTATCATGTGGCGCAAGGAGGAAGGCCCCGCCGGCGCCGGTCCCATCGCCAAGAACATCGGTGCCGAAAGGGCTGAAGCCATCTTCAGGCAAACCGGCCTTGCCATTGGCGACGCCTGCTTCTTCACGGCTGGCGACCCGGCCAAGTTCTACAAATTCGCAGGCCTCGCCCGTGACGAGATCGGCCGCGAGCTGAAGCTCATCGACGAAGATCGCTTCGCCCTCGCCTGGATCGTGGACTTCCCCTTCTACGAGTGGAACGAGGAAGAGAAGAAGATTGACTTCTCCCATAACCCGTTCTCGATGCCGCAGGGGGGCCGTGAAGCGCTGGAAGCTGCCGAAAAGGACGGCACTGAAGCGCTCCTCAGGCTCAAGGCGCACCAGTACGACATGGTCTGCAACGGCTACGAGATCGCCTCCGGCGGCATCCGCAACCACCGCCCCGATACCATGGTCAAGGCGTTCGGGATCGCAGGTTTCCCGCCGGAAGAGGTGGAAGCCCGCTTCGGTGCACTCTATCGCGCCTTCCAGTACGGCGCTCCGCCGCATGGCGGCATGGCCGCCGGCATCGAGCGCATCGTCATGTTGCTGACCGGCTGCAAGACCGTGCGCGACGTGGCGCTCTTCCCGATGAACCAGCAGGCCAGCGATCTGTTGATGGGGGCGCCCAGTGAAGCCAGCCCCAGGCAGCTCCGCGAATTGCACATCCGCGTGACGGCTGACCAGAAGAAGCCTTCCTGATCCCACCAGAACGCCCCTTGGCACGCCACGCCGGACGCGCCAGGGGGCAGATAGCTCCAGAGGCACCCCAAGTCCTGTAGCGTGTCCACCGGACAAGTTTTGACGTGCCCGGCGATCTTGATGTTGGCTGATCGACACCTGCCAACTGGCAGCGCCGCCCTCAATGGCCTGACGAGAGGCACACGTTTCCTCGCAAAGCGACCGGCTCGCGAAAGCACCTGAATGAGCCTCTGCGTCCTCGCCAGCGACCCTGCCATCTGAAGTGGACAATCAAGTAGTCGCGGGAAAGCGGCCGGGACCAATGCTGGCCCCCGCACCATCTTCCATCACCACTGATTGTAGGCGAGAAACTTTCCAGTCATTGACACCTTGACGCGATCGCCCTTCGGGCTTTCCACACGCTCGACCCCCAGATCAAAGTCGATCGCGCTCATGATTCCGTCGCCGAACTCCTCGTGAATGAGTTCCTTGATGGTATCCCCATAGACATAAATGATCTCGAAGAAGCGGTAGATCAGCGGATCTTTGGACACGGTCTCTGCCGTCTGCCCCTTCTTGGGTGCACGCTGGAGCGCAATCTCGACGTCCTTCGTGCGGTTCCCGAGATCGAGAAAGGCAGCAACCTTTTCCGCAGCCGCCGCGGGAAGCGAGTTTTGTCCAAGGCAGGCTGAGACGACAAACACCTCGGACATGCCGGCTGCCGCGGCAATCTCCTTCCACGTCTTCTTCTGCATGAACTTGGTCGCCATGATCAGCTCGGTCATTTCGATCTTGGACATGAGCGTGGCACTGGAGGTACTGACGGCGTTCATTTGAATGCTCCATTCAGGTTGATGATTGAGGTGAACTGGGATCATGCGGCCATGGCTGCCGGCTGTGCAGCAATTTCGCGACGCGCAAGCATGTGACTTCGCGCATCGTTGACGGAGTCGACAGCAAGTAACCGCGAACCTAAAAAATAACGAATCGAGAACTTGCCTGTCGTTGGATCTCCGATCACCTCGGTGCAGTCGAATCCTGCCGAAAGACCGGCGATCTGCAATTTGGTATCATACTGATCCGACCAGAACCACGGCACCGGATCATAGCTGGTCGGCTCGCCGAGCATCGCTGCCGCAGCAGCCCTGGCCTGGTCGCAGGCATTCTGCACGCTCTCCAGGCCGATCATCCGGCCATACCGCTCCGAGCGGAAAACCGTGCAGTCGCCAGCCGCAAAAATGCTCGGATCACTTGTCCGGCATTCAGCATCGACAACGATCCCGCGTTCGACCACCAGCCCCGCCGACTGGGCGATCTCGACAGCCGGCACGGCACCTGCCGCGATGAGCACGAGATCCGCCGCAATCCTCTCACCGCTGTCCAGAACAACCGCTTCGGCCCGCGTGTCCCCCTCGATGCCGGAAATGGCCGTTCCCGTGCGCACGCGGACTCCATGGCCTTCATGCAGGCCACGCAGGTAAGCTGATATCTCGGCCGCAACAACACGTTGAAGAACACGCTCTTGCGCCTCGATCACCGTCACGGTCTTGCCCATGGCCCGGGCCACGGCCGCAAACTCCATGCCGATGAAGCCACCACCAATAACGGCAGCCCTGCCTCCCCTGGAAAGGGTGCCGGAAATTCTCTTCGCATCTTTGATGTCGCGGAGTGTGTGAACACCCTCAAGTAGCGCGCCCGGAAGCGGCAGGCTGCGCGCACGGCTTCCGGTGGCAATCAGAAGCTTGTCATAGGTCAGGCTGTCACCATCATCGAGCGCGACGGTGCGCCCGCCAGGATCAAGAGCCGTGACATGGCGACCGGTTCGCAGGTCAATGCCGGAAGTCTCCATCCATTGTCCAGCCGTCAGGAACATCCGCTCTTCATCCAACTCGCCTTTCAGATACGCCTTGGATAGAGGCGGCCGCTGGTAGGGAAGCCACGGTTCGTCACCTATCATCACGATGGTGCCGTTGTGGCCTTTCCCACGCAAGGTCTCGGCGGCCTTGATGCCTGCCTGCCCGGCGCCAACAATGACGATTGTATCTTTCATGCTCGGTTTTCCTCAATGCCGGCCGGGTGGCTTACGCACCACGTCACGTTCCGGTTCCGACATGACCCTCCCAGCTCACTCGATCCTCGGGCGAGGTCGGAACTAGAAAGTCGGCGTTCAGTAGGGCAGGCCTTCTTCGATCGGCAGGGCTGGATCGCGGGACCACTCGTTCCATGAGCCAAAATAGATCGAAACGTCCTTGATACCGGCTTCCTTCAGCGCCAGGAACGTGTTGGAAGCGCGCGCGCCCTTGAAGCAGTAGATCTTCACCGGCGTGTCGGGCGTGATGCCAACGGTCGCGCTTTCCGCGAGCACTTCGTCCTTGGACTTGAACATCGGCCCTTCCGGAGACGGCTTCATCATCCGGTACCATTCGATCCAGACGGCGCGAGGAATGCGGCCCTTGCGCGGGCAGAAATCCTTGCCATAGGGAGAGGAGGAGGCAGCAATCCATTCGTCGATGTCGCGAACATCGAGAATGACAGCGCCATCATCCTTGATGGCGGCCATCATATCTTCCTGATCCATCATGATCGACGCGGCGGCCGGTTCAATCTTGAAGCTGCCAGCCGTGGGAGTGGAGGGATCGGTCGACACCGGGAGACCGTCCGCCACCCATGCAGCAAAACCGCCATGCAGAACCTTGACTTTGGGATAGCCGAGGAACAACAGCAGAAAATAGCCGCGGCATGACTGGCCAAATCCAGTATTCAGCGACTCTTCGTAGATGATTGCCGTCTTGTCACCATCGAGCCCTGCGGCTGCGAATTCATCGGCGAATTTCTGTTTCAGCTCCGCCATGCCGGCCGCATCCGACGTTGCAAGGAAAGTAAAGATGTCGTGCATGTTGACGGCCCCGGGAACATGGCCGGCAGCAAAGCTTTGCGCATCACGCGTATCGATGACGACAGTGTCCCCGGCATCCATCAGAAGTTTCATGTCTGCAGGCGTCACAAGAGCGGATTCCATGGTTGATCTCCCGACTTGGAATTTTACGGCAGGCAGCCGCAGCGGCCTTCAATCCGGTGAAGGCCAGCCAGATCCCGCGGTTCAGGCGTCCAGCCCCGCGATGAGTTTGCGCAGATGTTTGGTGGCCGGCGTCACAATGGCCACAAAATAGGCTTCTCGCAGGCGACGCTGGGCGGCACCATTGGTGACATAGCCACGAGCCCCACAGTGGAGTTGCGCCCAATGGGCCGTTTCGACAGCCAGCTCGCCGCCAGCAAGCCGGGCTTCGAGAACGCGCTTGTAGTAGGCATCCGAAGCGTCATACGGCGTCTTCGCCAACGCGAGCACGTTGCTGACCAG
>JBKDZY010000742.1:0-1674 GCA_047971765.1 Hyphomicrobiaceae bacterium
GAAATCAATCGGGCGGCGGTCAATTCATGCTGCAACATTTGTCATGCTGTGCTTTGGTGATGCAACCTGGCCGCAACCGGTCCTCTGGATGGGTGATATTTTACCCCTTGCGAGTGGATCCCGCGGTCGTTTCACACGGGCGAGTCGACTGGCTTGTCTGCGCTCGCCGTATTGGCCTTCGCCCGGGTGCTTCCGGAGCACAGCGCCAAGCGCCGGGCCGCGGTTGTGGTCTGAGCGTTTCCACCTGAAGCGGGAACGCTTCAGTCCGACCGCAGATAGGGCACCGAGGGTGCCCGCAGCACGGCACGTGTGCCGATCAAACCCAAAGCGACGATCAATCCGATGGCGAGGAGAATTGCCTGCGCAACTGCCGATGACGTGAACGTGAACGGCAACTTCAAGATGCCGGCGCAAATTGCCCACGCGGCGACCGTGCCGACCAGGGTTGCGACCGCGGCGGTAGCCAGGCCGAGGATGATGTACTCGGTCAGGTGTGTGCCCATGATCTGGCGGCGGGTGCCGCCCAGGGTCTTCATGATGACGGCCAGCTTGACGCGGCGGCGCTGGGCGGTGGTCAAGGCGCCGGCGAGCACGAGTGCCCCGGCGACCAGGGTCACGCTGCCGGCAATGCGCACCGCAATCATGATCTTCGAGAAGACGTCGTTGAAGGCCGCAATGGCATCCTTGACGCGGATGACCGTGACCGACGGGAACGCGCGGGTGATGCTGCGTGCCATGTTGGCCTCCTGCGCAAGCGTGGCGGATGCGGGCAGGGCAACGGTCGCGAGCAGATTGTGAGGGGCGTTCTGCAGGACGTTGGGCGAGAACACCATCACGAAGTTCATGCCGAGGCTTTCCCAGTCCACCTCGCGCAGGTTGGAGATGGTGGCGGTGATGTTGCGCCCCAGTACGTTGACGGTAACGGTGTCTCCCAGTTTCAGCCCGAGAAGGCCTGCAAGCTCGGCTTCGAAGGATACCAGCGACGTGCCCTTGTGGTCGGGCGTCCACCATGTGCCCGACGAGACCCGCGAGCCGGCAGGTACGGTCGCTGAATAGGTGAGCGCGCGGTCGCTCCGCAGCACCCATTGGGCTTCGGGAGGAGGCTTGACCTTGTCGGCGGGCGTGCCGTTCAACGTCACGAGTCGTCCTCTCAGCATGGGGGCGGTTATCGTGCGCGCTGTCGGCACCTGGCGGCTGACGAGCGCGTCGAGGCTGGCTCCGTCGCGGGAGGGGATGTCGAGTAGGTAGTAGTCCGGTGCATTGGCGGGGAGGCGGGTCTGCAACTCCTCGACGATGGCGGCGTTGACCAGGGCCACGGTGACCAGGAGCGATAGACCGGCGCCGAGCGACAGCACGACCGAGCGGGTCAGGCCGCCGGGCGCACCGATGGCGCCGAGGGCCAGCGCCACCATCGGCTGGCGTGGTCGGGGGAATTTGCGGGCCAACCAGGAGAGCAGTGTTCCAAGGGCGGGAAAGATGATGAACACGGCAGCCAGACCGGCGCAGAAATAGGCGGCCAGCAGTTTGACCTCTGAACTGAGAATGGCGAGTGCCGCCAGTGCCAGGCCGATGGCGATGGTCGCCGCCAGGATGGTGCGGGAGGGGCGGTCACGGCTGTCCGAGACCTCATCGCGGTAGAGGGCGGCGGCCCGCACCCGTGCGGCGCGGCCCAGT
>JBKDZY010000743.1:0-3672 GCA_047971765.1 Hyphomicrobiaceae bacterium
AGCGCCATGCCTCTCAGCGCCTCCCTCAGGGCCTCGTTCTCGAGTCTCTCGAACGTCTCTCCGGCAAAACTCTCGATCAGCATCGCCCGCGCCTCGGTTTCGGGTATGCCGCGCGACCTGAGATAGCACAGCATCTCGAGATCGATCTCCGCCGACGTCGCCCCATGCCCGCAGGCCACATCGTCGGCGTAGATCTCGAGTTCCGGCTTCGCATCGAACTCGGCATCCTCCGACAACATCAGCGCCTGCGCCATCTGCTTGCCGTCGGTCTTCTGCGCTTCCGGCGTGACAACCACCTGTCCCTGGAACACGGCCCGTGCCCGGTCATCCAGCACCGCCTTGAACAACTCCCGGCTTTCACAGCCCGGATGCTCGTGGTTGACCACCAGCGTCGTATCCATGTGATCCCGGTTGCGCCCGAGCATCAGCCCGGACAGATCGAGCGCGGCATCGCTGCCATCGAACGTCAGCCGGCTTTCGTTGCGCATCAGCCCGACGCCAGCCGAAAGCTGGAACCCGCGATACACGGCCTTCTCCGCCAGCCTGACGTCCCAGCGCCCGATATGCGTCGATGCCTCGAGGCCCGACATGTGCTTCACATGATCCAGCCGCGCGCCTTTCCCGACCGCCACCTGGGTCACGGCCGTCGTCTGGCTCGACGCAGAACCGAGCGTCACATGTCCCTCGATCACCGTCGCTGCGCCGCCCTCGTCCACCTTCACCAGATTGCGGACCGCAACGGCCTTGGGGTTATCGGCCTCGATGATCGAGATGATGTGGACCGGCAGGTCCACATGACATCCCTTGCCAACCAGCAGGACGATGCCGTCGCTGGCGAAGGCCGCATTGAGCGACAAGACCGGATCGGCTTCCTCGCCGTCCTTTACACCGCGCGCAAGGCAGGCCTCGATCCATGCATGGCCGGGCGTGCCGACGACACCTGAAAACGCTTCGGCCTCGAGCCCCTGGGGCCAGTCGGCCCCCTCCGGCAGCAGGCGCGCCACGAAGCGACCGTTGACCAGCACCAGGCGGATGGCAGGCATGTCCGCCAGCGCCGGGCCCACCGCCTTGGCGACCAGTTCCTGGTCGACTTTCAGCGACGAACATTGTGCCGGCGCGAACGCTGATTTCAGGCCATTGCGCAGATCGGTGTATTTCCATTCTTCGATCCGCCGATGCGGCAACCCGACGGTTTCGAACGCCCGCATGGCTTGCTGCCGCAACTGCGGAACGCCGTTCGCGCCCGGCAGCCCTGGCGCCAGCTCGGCAAACTGGTGGCTCAATGCCGTTTCGGCTTCGGTTCTGTTGACCTGCACTGTCATCGTCACTCGTTGTCTCGTTCCGTCGTCTCGCGCCGCCGCATGGCATGCGCGGTGACATTCAGTCGCCCGTTGATGGCCGATGGGCCCCACTCGGCGTCCCAGCCAGCCGCTCGCGATTGAGCCGGCTCACGCCGAGGGTCGCCGCAGCCTCACGCCGCCTTGCCCGTGAACTCGGCATAACCCGTTTTCTCGAGTTCCTCGGCCAGCTCGCGACCACCTGATTTCACGATCCGCCCGCCAGACAGCACATGCACCTTGTCGGGCACGATGTAGTTCAGCAGGCGCTGATAGTGCGTGATGACCAGCATGGACCGCTCCGGCCCGCGCAACCGGTTGGCGCCTTCCGCCACGATCCGGATCGCATCGATGTCGAGCCCTGAATCGGTCTCATCCAGCACACACAGCGACGGATCGAGCATCGACATCTGCAGGACTTCCATCCGCTTCTTCTCGCCGCCCGAAAACCCGACATTCAACGGCCGCCGCAGCATCTCGTCCTTGACCCCGAGCTCCGCTGCCTTGGCGCGCACGACACGCATGAACTCGGGCGTGGTCATCTCGTTCTGGCCACGCTTCTTGCGCACACCATTCACCGCCGCCCTGAGGAACGTCATGGTCGCGACGCCCGGGATCTCCATCGGATACTGGAACGCCAGGAACACGCCGGCTGCCGCTCGCTCGTCAGGCGACATCTCGATGATCGATTGACCATTCCAGAGAATGTCACCCGAGGTGATTTCATAGTCGTCCCGCCCCGCCAGGACATAGGCGAGCGTCGACTTGCCCGAGCCGTTCGGGCCCATGATCGCGTGCACCTCGCCTTTCGGCACGGTGAGCGAAATACCCTTCAGTATCTCGGTGCCATCTTCGGCAATCCGCGCATGAAGGTCCCGAATCTCAAGCATCTACAAATCCTTTTCTTCATGACCGCACATCGTTGGCGTGTGCGCTCTCATGTCATCTCTCATTCCGGCGCCCGCTCGGCCATCCCGGCCATCGGCGGGCGAAATCCTTTGCCTCTCCAGGTCGCGTTCGCATCACGAACCGCATCACCCGGACCGCACTCTCGTCGCGCAACCTTGCCGCCGGCACCAGAGTGCCAAATGCCGACGAACTGTTGTCCTCGCCCTTCGCACCTCACCCCGCGGAGCAGGATCGGCAAAGAGACCTCATGGTCTTCCTGCGCACCTGCCGACGGTGGTGGAGCAGTGCTCCTGGCCCGGTGCCTCATGAACCTCTCGCGTTACAGCTTGTGCCCGTCGAACTCGATTTCCGATGGATAGAGAACACCCAGCCACTCGCACGACTCCGGTGTCTTTTCACCGAATTCGACAAGAAACGCATTGCCCTGGTCGAGCGTCTCCAGCACGGTCACCACCGCGCCCTGGCTGAGGCGCAGGTCCGCGCGTTTATTGGAAAGCGCATTACGGCGCGTGCATTCCGCGGCATCGATCTCCCGCAGAAGCTTCGCCGTGCGCGTCATCACTCCAAATCCAGCCGCGTCACTCATTCGACTTCTCCTTAGACGAGCGGCCTACCCGACCGGGCAGGTCCAGCAAGTGTTTTCTCCCAGAATATACCGGCCCGGGTGGCCCCTAGGTGCCATGGCTCCGGCGCCCCCAAGCGCCTGGCCTTGATTGGCCCGGCCCACCGCCGCGTGGCGGAAGATCCGGGCAGAAAGCGCGAACACGGCAACTGCGGCAAGCCCTTGGCCCCGGTCGCCCGGCAGCTAGCCGACACTGCCCTCCAGGCTGATCCCGATAAGTTTCTGCGTCTCGGCCATGAACTCCATTGGCAGTTGCTGCAGGACATCCCTGACAAAGCCATTGACGATGAGCGCAATCGCCTCCTCGTCGGAGAGACCACGCTGCCGGCAGTAGAAGAGCTTGTCGTCGGAAATCTTCGAGGTCGTGGCTTCGTGCTCGAAATGAGCCGATGCGTTCTTGGCCTCGATGTAGGGCACCGTATGCGCGCCGCAACGGTTGCCGATGAGAAGACTATCGCAATTGGTGAAATTGCGCGCATTGGCAGCCTTCCGGTGGGCCGAGACCAGGCCACGATAGGTAGTCTGCGAATGGCCGGCGGCTATACCCTTTGAAATGATCCGGCTCGATGTATCCCGGCCAAGGTGGATCATCTTGGTGCCGCTGTCCACCTGTTGGCGGCCATTGGAGATCGCAATCGAGTAGAATTCGCCCCGGCTGCCGTCGCCGCGCAGGATGCAGCTCGGATATTTCCAGGTGATGGCGGAACCGGTCTCGACCTGGGTCCACGAAATCTTGGCATTGCGGCCGCGGTAATCGCCCCGCTTGGTCACGAAGTTGTAGACTCCACCCTTGCCGTCCTTGTC